>JAYUXA010000054.1:0-21218 GCA_043753245.1 Chitinophagaceae bacterium | reverse complement strand
TCCTGTTTATTTCGGTAAAAGAAAAGACCAGAATTTATAAAGTCATCGAAACGGCTATGGAGGTGTACGATAGCAGGCAACGAACCATTCCGACTTCGGAGTTGAATGAAATCATGCTTAAGGCAATCGAATCCTACAATCCGCCCGTTGTTCGGGGCAATCCCATTAAGATCAAATTTATTACCCAGTTGCCTATTCCTGTTCCTTCTTTTGCTTTCTTCTGCAATCATCCGGATGATATCAGAGAACCGTATAAGAATTATTTGGAAAAGCAGCTTCGGGCCAATTTTAACTTCACGGGCGTGCCCATCCGGATATTTTTTAGAAAAAAATAGCCGGAATAGATATATTACCAATAAAATATATCTTTGCGCACATTAATAACCCATCTAAATTATTGTTTATGAAAAAATTATTCGCGTTCCTGGTTGTTGTATCCACTTTATTTGTTGCCTGTACAGATAATACACATGCTGACGAAACTAAAATGAGAGACAGTACCGAAACCATGTCTGCTGAACCTTCTACCGCTCCGGATACTGCTTCCATGAAAATGGATTCTGCTGCTATTATTACTACTGATACGGTTATAGCTAAATAATGTTTAATCCAAAATTTGGCGAGCCCTCCTCAAATAGGAGGGTTTTTGCTTTAAATACGGTTAATTTTTACGACCGCTTGCATGAACAGGGTATTTAATGTAATTTGCCTGTCTCTAGCCATTTTGTGCAATTTCTCTACGAAAAAAACCCCGATCCAACTTCCTGTGTATTTATTGCCCTAAACACTTTGAAGTATGAAGAAATTCTACGTAATGACCGTAGTAAGCCTGCTCCTGACTGCCACTGGAATTGCACAGAAATATACCTGGACAGGAGGTGGTCCGAACGCAAACTGGACTACTGCAGCCAATTGGAGCGGGGGAGCAACCTACCCTCAACTAACAACAGACAGCACGCTTATTAATATTCCTGCTATTATCAATCTGGATCAGTCCGTATCTGTAAGAACGCTTCAGATAAGCGCTGCTGTAAAAATAACAGGCACCGGAGGTGGTACCAAACAAATTAATATTTCCGGTACTACCACAGGCCTTCAAATAGATGCCGGGGCAAAACTGGAAAGTGATGCTACCGGTGGAACCGAGTTCATCGTCAATTTTAATGCAGGCAGTAAAGGATCCGTGAATGGAGAATGGCTGTTATCCGGTGATGTGGACGCTAATAATCTCGCTTATTTCTTATTTCCTGAACCAGAATCGGGAATGAGACTAACCGTAAACAGCGGCGGAAAAATTACTATAGGGCCACTGGGTTTTCTGGCTCCAAACGAAAATGTGGGAGACAACGACCTGGTTTTTAATGCCGGCTCTGTCGTTGAGTTCAAAACCGACGGAGCGGCTATACCGTTTGCCAACTACGACCCCGCTTCTACCATTATCCTGAGCGGTTTGATTACGGCAGGTGTTTCCTTTGATGAAAAAGTATCTATCGGCAATCTGACCTATAATTGTCCGTTGCAGTCTACGGCAACAGATCTCAATATGTTTAAAATAAACATCTTTGGAAATCTGCTGATACAAGGTACGAATGGCAATGAGGTTTCACTTATAGGAGTACGCACCCTTCCGGATGCTGCCACAGTAGGCATCAACGGGAACTTTATTATATCCGGTAATTCGGTTGTGGTGGTGTCAAAACAGTTTGACGATAAAGTTACTACTTTAACTGTACAGGGAAATTTCGTCGCGGGGGGTACCGTGTTTGATTTGCAATCCGATAATTTAGCTACGTTACCCACTAATCTGGTAGTTAGGGGAAATTTCACCTATTCCTCAGGGTCATTTGGCGCTTCTTCTACAAATGTCAGTCAGGTGGTCAATCTCTTTAATGTGGAGTTTAATGGGACTACTCTGCAAAGCCTGACGGCTTACAACGGATCCCTGGACAATCTAACCAATAATCGCCAGTTGACCTTAAGAGTAAACAATTCTTTCGGCCTCAATTTACAAAGTAACATCAGTGTTGGGCGGGTCGATTTTAATACCGTAAATAAGGGGATTATTAATACCGGAACCAATACCCTTTCTATTCAAAACCCGGATGCGGGCAGTGTTCAGGGTTCTTCCCCGGCAGGATATGTTGAAGGTACACTTAGCAGAGCTACACTTGCCGCTGCTTCCTACGAGTTTCCAACTGGTGTGGGAGGAACAGTACGTAAACTTACCCTTACCCCTGCGAATGCGCTGGCAAATACCTTTACGGTAAATCTTAAAACCGGCAATAACGGGGGCGCCGTACAACCACCGTTAAGTGGTCTCGCTCCTTATTATTGGGTGGTTTCCCGTTCAGCAGGAACGTCTCCGGCAGCTATAGCTCTTAATCTTTCCGGAGCAATAGCAGGTGCTTCTGCAATCGATACGCTTGTAGCGGTTGCGTATGACGGGGCAAGCACCTGGATGAATGTCAGAGGAACGACAGGAGCATATATTTATCCGGGTAATTCGACCGCAGGTAATGTCTCTACTGTTGCGCAGACTTCCTTTTCGGCCTTTACCATCGGGTATGTACTGAACAGCGCTCTTCCTATAAAATTGCTTTCGTTTACAGGAAAAAAAGGCACGGACAATGCAGTGCTTTTCTGGAAGATAACCGACAACAGTACTCCGGCTAAATTTGAAATCATCAAATCAGCTGACGGTAAAAACTTTGTAGCAATCGGTGCAGTAAGCGGGCTTGAAGGAAAGCTGAATTATTCCTTTACCGATAATTCACTGGTATCCGGCAATAATTACTACCGGCTGAAAATGTTTGATATCGACGGAACCGTTTCTTACAGTTCTATTATTGTGATCATGAACGGATCAAATGGGGTGCTCATCAGTTCCATGATCCCTACACTGGTAAAAGACCGTGCAAGACTTAACGTAAGCTCATCCGTCAAAGGATCCATGCAACTGGTCATTACCGATATCACCGGACGCATCATCAGAAGCCAGGCAGCTTCTATTGATGTAGGTAACCAGGAGATCTGGATAGATGCTGTTTCGCTTTCTCCGGGAATGTTCCAGATTACAGGATACATGAATGGGGCAAAAACGACTACTTTCAGGTTTATAAAACAATAATAACAAGAGGTTTTAATCTTGGATACCGAAGAGGTGCGACTGTATTTTGCATACATGTCGCACCTCTTTTTTTATGCCATTTCTTTTTTGATTTTCGTTTCCTTCGATCTTTCTGCACAGAAGATCTGGAGCGGTCTGGCAGGTGATGATCAGTGGAGCAATGCCCTCAACTGGGCAGGCAATACGGTACCGGAACCAGATGACGAAATAATCCTTGACAATTCGTTTGTGCAGCACAGTTATATAGTGCAGTTGCCCGGAGCGGCAGCAGCAGTTACAGTCAGATCCATACATATCTTTCCGGGTGCGGACTATACCATAGAATTGATTTTACCCGTCTCCAGTACACGGATCCCTGCACTAGTCGTCACCGGTCCGGGATACGGCCTCGATATTTCCAGAGGCGGTATCTTCCGCAATGCATCCGGAGCAAGCTCGGGAACTCCTGCATCAATTGCGGATTCCATCAGGATCAGAAACGGAGGTAGATTTATTCACAATACTCCCAGGGCGCATGCCGCCAATGTTCAGGTGTTGTCTGCAGCACCAGGTACGGAGCTGGGGATCATGGAATTTGATGTTCCGGATGTCTCCAGCACCATTTCATTAAGCGGACGGATCTACGGAAAGCTTTTGCTAAGGTCTGCCGCAGCCGGAGGAGCACTAAAGTATACCGCGGCAGGCACCAGTCCTGTCCGAATAAGAAATGACCTGGACATTGGTCAGGGGGTGAGCTGCGGACTGAATTTTTCGGATACTATTATTCTTGGAGGGGATCTGATCAACTCAGGTCATTTTGATCTGGGCAATACTGCCAGAAAGGTAGTGCTGGCCATTGCCGGTAATATTCTGCAAACGGATGCAGGTCTCCTCACCGAATCCGGTGAGGCCAATCCGGAAATTTTACTCACCGGAAATGCTCTTCATAACTTAACCATTAAAGGCAGTATAGAGAACCAGGTAGCACTGGTTATTCATGGAACAGGAGACGCTTTACTCTCTGCCCCTCTCCGGTTGAATTACAAACTATCGCTGATACAGGGAAGGCTTTTTAGTTCCTCTGCTGCGTTGCTTACCCTTGGACAGTCCTGTACTTCGGAGGCCGACACCTTATCCGGAACGAGCTTTATCAGTGGCCCTGTTCGGAAAACGGGTCTGAATAATGAAGATTTTGTTTTCCCGCTTGGAAAGGGAGTCAACATGAGATGGATGAAAATTAAAAATGCAACCGGTGATTTTACGGCGGAATACAATAGCATCGATCCATCCACTTTAAGCAACACTATCGGAGCAGGCTTACATCATATCTCCCATATGGAATACTGGACATTATCTGCAGAGGGTGCCGGAGACGCAACAGCTATTTTATCGTTCAGAGATCCAAATAGTGGCGGAGTAACCCGTCTGGCCGATCTGCGGGTGGCACGATTAACCAATGGAAAGTGGGAAAATGCCGGTAATGCCGCATTTGCCGGCAGTGCGGGGGCCGACGGCTGGGTAAGCAGTACTGCTGCAAGTGGGTTTTCAGCAGGAGTATACTCTCTTGCACTGGCCAGTGCCACGGGCCAGGAAAACCCACTTCCTTTATCATTTATAACACTGAAAATGAATAGGAAAGAAAATATCCTTCACTTTAACTGGACTGTTTTTTCAGATAATGAACAGTCGGCAGCAGAACTGCAGGAGTCATCTGACAACAGGATCTTTAGAACAATTGTCACTCGCTTATCCTTACCGGAAAAAAACAACTATGATTGCAGCATAATAACGGGAGATCCTGTTCCCCGGTGGTTTCGTGTACGCTCTACAGATTCTTTTGGAAAAATAACCTGCTATAGTAATGTGCTGTTCTTTAAAGAAAATAAAACGTTAACTTATTTCCGGTTGACCTCTTCGGTTGTGCAGGATTATTTGCCGGTTATTGTTTTTTCCGAAATGGAAAAACCATTCCCTTTTCAAATCTATAATGCCGTTGGCGAACTGGTCAGTAAAGGGATAATTAATGTTGGTGGTGGCAGAACGGATATTTCAGTAAATATTTGCCAGTTGACCCGCGGTTGGTATTACCTGGGAGGTACACTGTCCGGACAGGGTTTGACGACCTTACGATTTTTTAAACGATAAGGGTGCCGATGATTTTTTCAACGTTTTCCAAATACCTGTGAAGGGCCGCTTCTTCCTGCTTGATGAACTGGTTGTCATCGATACTGCCGATCACTTTATCCATTTCCTCCGCATTGGCATACACCATCAGGCGGAACGCATTGGTGTAATCCTTTTCACGCGAACTGAATATATTAGTGACCATCCATTTACGGGTATCCATACTTTCTTTCAAAAGGTTTATTAACGTTCCGGGATCTTTTAATGAAAACCCATTAACCTGGGTTGCAGCCGCCAGCGCATGCTGTAATTTGTCCATTGGATAATTAACAGCCTGTTGTTTATATACCTCGTGTACACCTTCCCAGGTGTCGATATGGCCATTATGGATAGCGGACTCCATACTATCAATTTCAACCGATTTAATTAGCTGGCCGCCAATATTTTTCCATTCGTGCAACGGTGCCTCAGGAAGTGCAGATTGTAATTCTGCAAATGATTTAATATTATTTTCATTAATAAAATTAATGAGCAGATTCGCTGCATGGTAGTTGATCAGTTTTTTAAAAATAGTATAACAGGCAGGAACTTTAATAAGTTTCGTTTTGCGGGTTGAATTTTCAAAACCATCTGCAAATATTTCAAGTTCTTTCAATACAGCATCATTGGTTTCCAGTAAACGCTCACCAACAGCAAACGTGTTTGCATCGCTTTCGGAATTTGCATTAAGCCAGGCCTGACCTGTCAGCATTTTAAAAAGTTCCAGTGACCTGATCATTTCATTAATGGTATCCGGGGCCAGAAACTCGTGCTCTATCAATTGTTTTTTTTCTGTGCGTTTGTCACGGTCAGTATATTTCCATGAATTACGGGCCAGGGCGTACATATTATACATAAACCAATATCCGGGCATTACTACCAGCATATCATTGGTGATATCATTGCTGACCAGGCAAAAGGGCACAGGTATATTTAATTCCGCAGAAAAATCTCCTTTAGCGATGATCGTAAAAGAAGCAAAGCTGGAATTGTGTTTCAGACTTACACATAGTCCCGGCCAGAATCCACGGCCGGCTATAAGTTCTCCATCAGGACTCCTTGAATTGTGGTTGGAGCCAATGGTTGCACCTGCTGCAATATTGGTTTGTCCGTTTAATAAAGCGGCGCACAAAAAAGAGTTGTTGTGATGTTGCTCATGAAAAGGAAAAATTAATGAATTCAATACCTCACAACAGGAAATAGTGGAATTGTTTCCGAGGTAGGAATTGATCAGCCGCGCGCCATATTTCAGCTGCGAGTGGGAAGCCATAAAAAACCGCACCGCTTTAACACCATAAAAAATCCTGCATCCATAATCGATAATCCCATTCACGATCTCACAACCTTCACCAATCTGGGAAGTAGCTGCTGCGGAGGAATTAATGGTAAGGTTTTTCAGCTTATTGGCTCCTTTGAGATAAGCATCTGTGCCAATATTGACATCCTTGATGATCTTACAATTTTTAATTACTGTTCTGTCGCCAACCGTTCCATAATATCCCCTGTTGGTATCAAATTTTTTAAGGGTAAATGCTTTATAGTGAGCCTGAAGCTGAACATTATCTCTTCTTTGTGTCCACAGAAAGGCATCACCTGGCAACATGCCGTCGAAAGGGATCACTTTTCTTCCGCCGTTTTCATTGCAGACCTCCAGCCATATCCTTAATTTTTCCTGTTCTCCGTCTTTTACAGCTCCATTTCCAAATTTTGCATAATCAGTAGTGGCCAGTTCATTAACATTAACAATGATCACCTCATTACCAATAATATAATGCGAAATATAATTGACGTTATCTATTACCACATTGTCACCAAAATCGCAGCTGATGATCGTGCTGTTGTACAAGCCAACGGGCCGGCGGAGATTTTTAAACTCCAGATAAAAAGGTTCCAGCTTACCGATCCGTACGAGTCCAAAGAATTTACAGTTTTGGACGCGCTCGGGACTAAATTCATCCGACACCAGAATATTGTTCCAGTTGTCGGAAGTATTGCGGTTACGGACCAGCACTTCCATTTCGAAAGCGGTCAGTCCGCGATAGATAATTCCATTCTGATTTTGTTTAGTACGCAGATAGTATTCGTCCTGGCCTTCAGGAATATTATCGGAAGCAATAAAATAGTATCCTAAGGAGGTGACAGGTTTTTTACTGATCAGGTTCATTGGATTAGGTTATTCGACCGTTACGCTTTTTGCAAGATTTCTTGGTTTGTCTACGTCTGTTCCTTTCGCTACCCCAACATGATAAGCAAATAACTGGAGAGGTATGGTACTTAACATTGGTGCCACCAACTCATCAGCTTCCGGTACTTCAATAACATCGTCTGCCAGTGCCCTGATGAGGTCGTCACCCTGAGTAATGACAGCGATCACTTTTCCCTTGCGTGCTTTGATCTCTTGAATATTGCTAACGATCTTTTCATGATAAGAATCCCTTGTAGCAACAATAATTACCGGGAGATTTTCATCCACAAGTGCAATAGGTCCATGTTTCATTTCAGCGGCGGGATATCCTTCTGCATGTATATAAGAAATCTCTTTTAGTTTCAGTGCTCCTTCCAGCGCTACGGGAAAATTATATCCCCTGCCCAGGTAAAGGGCATTGTTAGCGTCTTTATATTTCAGTGCCAGTTTTTTAATAAGCTCATTCGATTTCAACAACGTGGTCACCTTGTCGGAGATTTCATGCAGCTCATTCAGCAAATGGAGAAATCTTTTTTGTTCCAGCGTTCCTTTTTCTTTGGCAATCTTCAGTGCGATCATGGTCAGTACCGCAAGTTGAGCAGTGAACGCTTTTGTGCTGGCCACACCGATTTCGGGCCCGGCATGCGTATAGGCTCCGGCATGCGATAAGCGGGAAATGGAGGATCCAACCACATTTACAATTCCGAAGATAAAGGCACCATTTTCTTTTGCTCTTTCTATGGCCACCAGCGTATCTGCGGTTTCTCCACTCTGCGACACTGCAAAGATCACATCTCCCTTATTCACTATCGGATTCCGGTAGCGGAATTCAGAAGCATACTCCACTTCTACAGGTATGCGGCACAATTCTTCAATAATATATTCTGCTATCAGTGCTGCATGCCAGCTGGTGCCGCAGGCAATAATAATAAAACGGTTCGCATTTTTTAACTGGTCGATATTTTTATCAACTCCTGCCATTCTGATAACCCCTTCTTTCGCATCCATTCGGCCGCGCAAACAATCGAAAATGGTATTGGGTTGCTCAAATATTTCTTTCAGCATGAAATGATCGTATCCGCTTTTTTCGATAGCGGCAAGTTCAAGATCCAGCTTCTGTATAAAGGGGGTAATTTTTTCATTACCGAGGTTTTTTAAGATCAGTTCATCCGGCTTGATGATCGCTACTTCATAGTCATTTACATACACCACTTCTTTTGTGTATTCAATAATAGGCGAAGCATCCGATGCCAGAAAATGCTCACCCTTGCCTATACCGATGACCAGCGGGCTTCCTTTTCGTGCTGCGATCAATGTATCCGGATTATCCTGATCGATTAATACCAGTACATATGCGCCGACAACTCTTTTAAGAGCAATACGGACCGCTTGTTCCAGCGCTACATGGTTATTGACCTGAATATCCTCAATAAACTTTAACAATACTTCCGTATCGGTGTCACTAACAAAGGTGTATCCTTTCTTAAGCAATTCCTGCTTTAGCTGATGGTAGTTTTCAATGATCCCATTATGTATCATGGCAAGTTTGCCGTTTGAAGAAGTATGCGGATGGGCATTTCTGTCACTTGGTTCTCCATGAGTAGCCCAACGGGTGTGACCAATTCCCAGATGGGAATGCACATTTACGCCAACAAGCGATTCCTCCAGTTGGGCAACCTTTCCTTTTTTCTTATAAACTTTTAATCCGTTGTTGAGTAATGCCACTCCCGAGCTGTCGTATCCCCGGTATTCCAGTCTTTTCAATCCTTTCAAAATGATTGGATACGCTTCCTTTGATCCGATATAAGCAACAATTCCGCACATAGCTGAAAATTAATTATTGTATGATAAAATTTGCACTAAGAAACTTAAAATTTACGGTCTGCACAAGTATTACAAAAGTATTCCCTTCATGAACGTAAAAGCAAGTGAAAAATAGATCAGTAAACCCGTTACATCCACCAGTGTTGCTACAAACGGAGCAGAAGAGGTTGCCGGATCTGCCCCTAGTTTTTTAAGTATGATAGGCAGCATAGAACCGGTAACCGTTCCCCACAATACGACTCCGATGAGAGAGGTACCAACGGTAATTGCAACGAGCATCCCATGGTTGCCATAGGTATGAAAAACCGAATCCCACACCAGTACCCTGAAAAAGCCGATAATACCCAGTACAGATCCCAATAACAGCCCCGACAGTAACTCTCGTCTAAGTACTCTCCACCAGTCGGTCAGATGTATCTCGCCGACTGCCATCGCCTGTATGATCAGGGTGGAGGCCTGAGAACCACTGTTGCCTCCGCTGGAAATGATCAGAGGCACAAACAGTGCCAGCACCACAGCCTTGGCTATCTCATCCTGAAAATACCCCATGGCGGTAGCCGTGAGCATTTCTCCCAGAAAGAGAACGATCAGCCACACTACCCGTTTCTTAAACAATTTAAATAAAGGCATTTCCAGATAGGGCTCGTCCAGTGCTTCCGTACCCCCAATCTTCTGCATGTCTTCGCTAAACTCTTCGCTGGCCACCCAGAGTACATCATCGATGGTAACGATGCCAAGCAGTATATTCTTGTCGTCTATAACAGGTAGGGCTACCCGGTTATTCATTTTAAAGATCTGGTTAGCCACTTCCTGGTCATCGGTAACGTTGAGCGTGATGGATCTGTTGTCGATAACCTCCCCTACAATTTTGGTTGGACCGGCAAGCAATATTTCCCTGATCCGCATATCATCCACAAATTCTCCTTTGTCATTGACCACATAGATCACATCGATCGTTTCACTGTGTTTTCCTTCTTCCCGGATATGATCCAGCACTTCATTCATAGTCCAGTCCACCTGCACAGAAATATAGTCCGGTGTCATCAGCCTGCCTACGCTTCCTTCCGGGTATCCGAGAAGGGACAAGGTGATCTTTCGTTCTTCAGGATCCAGTAACCGGATAAGTTCTTTGACCACTTCGCTGGGCAGTTCTTCCAGAAATGCGGTACGGTCATCAGCAGGCAGCAGATTGAGCAGTTCTGCCGTTTTATAGGGAGGCAGCTCTTGTATGATCGTTTTCTGAGCAGATACTTCCAGAATTTTAAAAACACTAGATGCACGGTGCATGCTCATATTGCTGACGATGCGAACCTCATGCTCCGGAAATGCATCAATGAGCAGAGCCACATCGCTTATGTTCTGCTGGTTAAGAAACTTACGGATCTCCAGCAGGTCTTCATTTCTGATGACCTCCACAAATTGTTCCTTCACATTTACCTGTTCCGTATCCGGTATCATGCACCAAATTTACTATCTATATTGCACCATGTTCATGATATTACCCTGCATATATGTGCAACCGACAAAAAAAATGGGCCGGGGCGTGTTCACATCAGCGTTTTTAAAAAAAAGAACATTAATAGAGATCTCTCCGGTTATTATTTTTAATGAGAAAGACAGGAAATTACTTGACCAGACCTTATTGCATGATTATATTTTTGAATGGGGGGAATCCCCTAATCATTGCTGCATGGCAATGGGGTATGTTCCTTTGTACAATCATTCTTTCCATTCGAATTGCGAATACGATATGGAATATGAGAATAAACTGATCCGGATAAAGACCATGAGAAATATTGAAAAAGGAGAGGAGTTGTTTATTAATTATAACGGCACCTTCAATAATGCTACTCCGTTGTGGTTTGAAGCCAGTCCGGACAAATAATAAAAAAGGGTGCAAAAAAACGTTTCTCTGCACCCTTCTGAGTATACTGACATTTAATCATGCGCAAATTGTCTGCGGATTACATTCAGAGCACCACCTGCTCTGAACCATTCTATCTGCTGTTTATTATAAGTATGATTAAGTTTTACCTGATCAGCCGTACCGTCGGCATGATTCAGCACCATGGTAATGGATTTGCCTGGAGTAAATGAATCCAGTCCATTGATCTCTGCAACATCATCCTCCTGAACTTTATCGTAATCTTCTTTATTAGCAAAAGTCAAAGCAAGCATCCCCTGCTTTTTAAGATTTGTTTCGTGAATCCGCGCGAAACTTCTCACTATTATTGCTCTTACGCCAAGGTGTCTTGGTTCCATGGCCGCGTGTTCTCTCGAAGAACCTTCTCCATAGTTTTCATCCCCTACCACAATTGTTCCTATACCCTGCGCTTTGTAGGCACGCTGGGTGGCAGGAACAGGTCCGTATTCGCCTGTCAGACCATTCTTAACGTAGTCCGTTTTTTCATTGAAGAAATTAATGGCACCGATAAGCATGTTATTAGAAATATTGTCGAGGTGACCGCGGAATTTTAACCATGGACCAGCCATTGAAATATGATCCGTTGTGCATTTTCCTTTTGTTTTTATCAATATTCGTAAGCCTTTGAGGTCGGTGCCTTCCCAGGCAGCAAAAGGGTAAAGTAATTGTAGCCGGTTGGAATCCGGGGCCACATCGATTATTACTGAACTTCCGTCTTCCGCGGGGGCCTGGTATCCTGCATCTTCTACTGCAAACCCTGTGGGCGGAAGCTCTACACCGGTAGGTTCATCCAGCATTACTTCTTCTCCTTTTTCATTCTTCAATTTGTCCTTTAAAGGATTGAAGGTCAGGGTGCCCGCAATTGCCAGCGCAGTAACTATTTCAGGAGAGGCAACGAAAGCATGCGTAGAAGCAAGTCCATCGTTCCTCTTGGCAAAATTTCTATTGAAGGAAGTAATAATAGAATTTTTCCTGTTCGGATCATCTATATGCCTTGCCCATTGTCCGATGCAGGGGCCACAGGCATTGGCAAGTACCACACCGCCAATCGCATCAAATGCTTTCAGTAAACCATCTTTTTCAATGGTATACCTGACCAGCTCACTGCCTGGGGTAACCGTAAATTCGGAACGGCTCTTCAGATTTTTAGTAACCGCCTGCCGTGCTATGGAGGCAGAACGGCTGATGTCTTCATAAGAAGAATTGGTGCAGGAGCCAATCAATGCCACTTCCAGTTTCTCAGGCCATTTATTTACCCTTACGGCATCGGCAAATTTACTGATGGGCCATGCCAAGTCGGGGGTGAAAGGACCGTTTACATGCGGCTCCAGTTCATTCAGATTGATTTCGATCAGCTGGTCGTAATAAACCCCCGGATTTGCATATACTTCTGCATCCGGCCTCAGGTGTTGTTTCACACCATCTGCCAGCAGGGCAATTTCCTCGCGGCCTGTGGCTTTCAGGTATGCTGCCATTTTTTCATCGTAAGCAAAAAGGGAGCAGGTTGCCCCGATCTCCGCACCCATATTACAGATGGTTGCTTTTCCGGTAGCACTGAGCGTATCCGCACCGTCTCCAAAATATTCCACAATAGCACCGGTTCCGCCTTTAACGGTAAGTATACCGGCGACTTTGAGGATAATATCCTTTGCAGAGGTCCAGCCGTTCATTTTTCCGGTAAGCTTGATCCCAATCAGTTTAGGCATTTTCAGCTCCCAAGGCAATCCTGCCATCACATCCACGGCGTCGGCACCTCCAACTCCAATAGCGATCATACCCAGACCGCCCGCATTAGGAGTATGACTGTCGGTTCCGATCATCATTCCGCCTGGAAAAGCATAGTTTTCAAGCACTACCTGGTGGATGATACCTGCGCCGGGTTTCCAGAAGCCGATACCGTATTTATTCGAAATAGAAGAAAGAAAACTAAAAACTTCTCTATTAATATCCAGCGCATTAGCCAGATCGGCTGTGGCACCTGTTCTGGCCTGGATCAGGTGATCACAATGCACGGTAGATGGAACTGCTACGGTTGCCCGGCCGCAGGTCATGAACTGGAGAAGTGCCATCTGAGCGGTGGCATCCTGCATGGCTACCCGGTCCGGAGCAAAATCAACATAGTCCTTACCTCTGGTATATGCAGCGGCAGCTGGTTTGTATAAATGTGAATAGAGGATCTTTTCTGCCATGGTAAGTGCCTTTCCTGTGAGTGCTCTCCCTTCTTCTACCTTGCTTGGTAATCTTTCGTACACTTTCCTTATTAAATCCAGATCAAATATCATTCTATTACAATTTTAATGAGGTATCAAAATTTATGCGAATTTACCTAAAAATCAAGTTATTTCCTTAATCTATCTTGCACAATAACGGGATAATGCATTAAATTAGTACTATGAATCGCATGAGATATTTCATCGAGTGGAAATTGTTCGGCGTGTGTACGGCAATCGGCGATAAGATCGGTATTTCGCCTACCCGCATCAGAACCTGGTTCATCTACATTTCTTTTCTAACCGTAGGCTCCCCACTGATCGTTTATTTCATTGTCGCGTTCTGGATGAATATGAAAAAATATATTGTCGCCGTAAGAAGAAATCCTCTTTGGTACCAATAGCCTTCACCATTATTTTATCAGATGACTGACTGACGAATCCGGATAAGCTGATGGAGTAGACCTTCCAGTTGATCCAGTTTCAGCATATTTGCCCCGTCACTTTTTGCCCGCGAAGGATCCGGATGGGTTTCGATGAACAACCCATTGGCACCTGCTGCAATCGCAGCTTTGGAGATCGTGCCAATAAGTTTTGGATTTCCGCCTGTTATTCCACTGCTCTGGTTAGGTTGCTGCAGGCTGTGCGTACAGTCCATGACCACAGGAACATTAAATTCCTGCATTGCCGGAATATTCCGGTAATCCACCACCAGGTCCTGGTATCCGAACGTATTTCCTCTTTCTGTTAGGATAATCTTATCGTTTCCTGCATTTCTGATTTTTTCAACTGCAAATTTCATTGACTCTCCATTCAGGAACTGTCCTTTTTTTACGTTTATGATTTTTCCCGTGGCCGCTGCGGATTGCAGCAGATCGGTTTGACGGCAGAGAAATGCAGGTATCTGCAGAATATCCACATACTTTGCTGCCGGGGCAGCTTCATCGTGTGCATGTATGTCGGATGTAGTGGGCAGCGAATACTGCAAGCCCGTTTTTTTAACCAGCCCCAGCGCTGTTTCATCTCCTATGCCGGTAAAAGAACTGCCACTGGTACGGTTTGCTTTTCGGTAAGAGGCCTTAAATATAAAAGGAATACCCAGGTTTTTACAGATCCGGGATACTTTGTCTGCCACTTCCATTATAAGTTCTTCGGATTCCACTACGCAGGGGCCGGCAATGAGAAAAAAATTATTTTCGTCGTAAGACTGACTGCCGAACAGATCTTTTAAAAATTTTTCCATTCCGCAAAAGTAATTAATGTAGGGAATCTTATTTTTACGCGCTTTCTACCTCTAAACTTTTTTAATGATCAAAGAGAAAATCCTGGTTATCGGCGCATCCGGACAGATAGGCGTGGAATTAACGCTTGCGCTAAGAAAAATTTATGGCAATTTAAACGTGGTTGCCTCCGATCTCCGCGAAGAAAATGACCTGCTGAAAGGGACTGGCCCGTATGTTTCTCTGGATATCATGAACAAGGAGATGCTTCATGTGCAGGTGATCCGCCAGAATATCACGCAGATATACCTGCTTGCTGCAATTCTCTCTGCCAAAGGAGAGAAGAATCCCCACCTGGCCTGGAACCTGAATATGCAGGGGTTACTGAATGTACTTGATATTGCAAAGGATGAACAGCTCAGCAAAGTATACTGGCCAAGCAGCATTGCGGTATTCGGCCCAACTTCTCCAAAAAAAAATTGTCCCCAGCAAACTATTATTGAACCCAGTACGGTGTATGGGATCAGTAAGTATGCCGGTGAGTTCTGGTGCAATTATTATTTTCAGCGGTACGGCGTAGATGTGCGCAGTCTCCGGTATCCGGGACTGATCAGCTACAAATCAGCTCCGGGGGGCGGTACCACCGATTACGCCGTTGAAATATTTCACCAGGCATTGTCGCAAGGACACTATACCTGTTTTTTGAAGCGGGATACCTATCTGCCGATGATGTATATCCCTGATGCCATTCGGGCAACGATCGAGCTGATGGAAGCTCCTGCTGAGAAAATTTCGATCCGGACCTCTTATAATCTTGCTGCTATGAGTTTTTCTCCTGAAGAAATAGAAGCAGAGGTCAGCAAATATGTGCCTGGGTTTTCGATGGAATACCATCCGGATTATCGCCAGGTGATTGCGGACAGCTGGCCGCAGAGTATTGATGATTCTGTGGCCAGAAACGACTGGGGCTGGAAGCACGAGTATGATATCGGCAGGATGTCCAAAGACATGTTCGATAATCTGCGATAATCAATGGTAAAACTGTATAATAAAAGACAGGGCGACAGGATAATAATTGCAGCAATTACAGGGAAGCAATATCTGCTACACTTTTTCTTTCCAGCAGCTTAAGGGCAGTATCCCGTACCTGAACCATCGTGTCGTGCAATCCGCAATGTTTTTCATCGCAGTTTTTGCATCGTTCATAGAAATAAAGGCTAACGCAGGGAAGCATCGCGATGGGTCCGTCAATTATACGGATAATGCGCGCCAGAGGAACATCGCGCGGAGGCACTTTGAAAAAATAACCGCCTCCTTTCCCTTTTTTGCTTTCTAGAACTCCTTCATTCTTTAACTGAAGAAGGATATTTTCAAGAAATTTAAGCGGAATCTTTCTTTTTTTTGCAATTTCCGCGATGAGCGTTGGCTCATTTGCAGGCTTATCTGCCATATACATGAGCGCCTGGAAAGCATATTGGGCTTTTTTGGAAAGCATTCAAATTAAAAATTTAGTCAATATACTTAATTTATTCCCAGCACCTCTCTCATGCTGAAAATTCCAATTTTGTGTTGTACCAAAAACTCGGCAGCCAGAACAGCACCGGTCGCAAACCCTTTTCTGGAGTGTGCGGTATGAGTGATGCAAATAGTATCAATTTCAGAATGGTAGGTAACTATATGCGTTCCCGGTGCCGGATCCTCCCGTTCGCTGATGATTACCAGGTCTGAAGGATTGATGGAAGGTTTGTTTACCCATTTTGTTTTTGATGGGTTGGAATGCAGCACTGCTTCGGCTAAAGTAATTGCCGTGCCGCTGGGCGAATCCAGTTTCTGTGTATGATGAATTTCTTTTAATTCCACATCATAATCATGTCCCTTCATCAGTTCGGCCAGTTTTGTGTTCAGTGCGAAAAACAGGTTTACGCCAACACTGAAGTTACTGGCGTACAATAAACCACCTTTTTTGTCTGCACAATATTTTTTAATGTCCTCCAGTTTATTAAGCCATCCGGTAGAACCGCACACTACGGGCACCGATGCATCAAAGCATAATTTCAGATTTTCATAGGCACTTTTCGGGCCGGTGAATTCAATAACCACATCTGCCTTGCGGATATTTTCTTCCGTACGGTCTTCCATATTTTCAATAGATACTTTGCATACCACATGGTGTCCGCGCTGCAAAGCTATTTCTTCGATAGCCTGGCCCATTTTTCCGTACCCCAGTAAAGCAATATTCATTTATTATTATTTAAAATTAACCACGAACGAAACACCCGGGCTCATTGATCCCGGCATTAATACCGGTTTAATTTTGAGGGATAATTCATCGCCTACGTCAAAGCCTTTCAAGTGCCCATCTACCGTAGCGTCTACTATATTCAAACCCCACATCAGCAACGTAATTAATACTGAATAATCCATATTTCTGCGAAACTGGTTTCTGTAATTAATCAGAGAGCCTTCTGCTCTCAGGGTCACCAATGGAAGTAACTGCGGATCTACCTTTGATAAACTATCGGAAGAATACCTGTTATTGGCAACGATAGACAATGCGTACCGTGTTTTTTTATAAAAATTCTTATTGTCAAAAAATAAGTAGGCAGGAATACCGATGGCTGCATAAACAAGGGGCACTTTCCAGTATTTTTTATTATAGATCTGACCCAGTCCCGGCAATATTGCCGATCGGATCGTTGCCTGCTTTGGCGAATGCACTTTTTTTCTGATCAGAGTATCTGTCAGATGGCCTGTTTTTTTTAAAACCGTATCGTTGTAATGTATCGAGTCACTAAGCACTGGCAGTTCCTGGGTGGCAATGCTATTGGTGTCACTTGTGAAGGGTAGCGTATCGGTAATTTGTGAATAAACCAACTGATGAGCGGCCAGTAAAAATAAAATGTTTAAAAAGATCTTCATTACCATCTTAGTTGGCTGTTATGCCCATCTGCTCAAGTATTTTGTTCAGGTCGCTAATGGAAAAATACTCAATAAGGATACTTCCATTTCCTTTTTTGGTATGCGTAAGTTTAACCTTCGCACTGAAATGAGAAGCTAAGTTATCTTCAATTTTTCGGTAGGCCGCTGGGATGGCGGCTTTTACAGGTTCTTTAACGGCTCCGTTATTTTTATAAAGAGTGCGGACCAGCTCTTCCGTTTGCCTGACAGAAAGACCGTTTTTGGTGATCTCGCGGAAGATATACAGTTGTTTGTCGATCGTATCCACATTGACCAGCGCACGTGCATGGCCCATGGAGATACTATTTTTTCGAACTGCTACCTGAATGTCAGGTGGCAGCTTCAGCAGCCTGATATAGTTGGCCACAGTACTTCTTTCCTTGCCCATCCGTTCGGCTACTTCCTCCTGCGTCAGGTTTAGTTCTTCCATCATCCGTTTATAACTCAGCGCGATCTCCATGGCATTGAGGTCTTCACGCTGCAGGTTTTCGAGCAACGCCAGTTCCAGCAACTGCTGGTCATCGGCCTTTCTTACATAAGCAGGTATGTCCCTGATGCCGGCCAGTTTGGAAGCTCTCCACCTGCGCTCACCTGCTATCAGACGGTATTTTCCACCGGGCAATGCACTAACGGTAACAGGTTGAACAAGGTCATGCAGTTTGATGGAATGCGCCAGCTCTTCAAGTGCGGCTTCGTCAAAATCCTTCCTGGGTTGTTTTGGATTGGGTTCTATGTCTGCAACCGGAATGCGCTGCATGGCGGTAACGTTTTCCACCACCGAACTTTTCAGCTGGCCGGAATTGGTTTTCATGTCGGTATCGATGCTTTGAAGGAGGGAACGTATGCCTTTTCCTAAAGCATCCTTATTTTGTTTGGGACTGGTCATTTTTTTTGATTTTGGATGCTATTCAAGTATCCTTTGTTCCTGGCTGATCTTCGTTTTATTATTTTTCTGCAGCACTTCTTTAGCCAGGTTGAGGTAATTCATAGACCCTTTGCTCTGGGCATCGTAGAGGATCACCGGTTTACCTACACTTGGTGCCTCGCTAATGCGGGTGTTGCGGTGAATAATCGTATTAAACACCATCTCATCAAAATGCTTACGCACTTCGCTGACCACCTGGTTGCAAAGCCTCAGGCGTCCGTCGTACATAGTCATGAGTATTCCTTCAATTTCCAGCTGAGTATTTAACCTGCTCTGAACGATCTTTATGGTATTCAATAGTTTCCCCAGACCTTCGAGAGCAAAAAATTCAGTTTGTACCGGAACGATCACTGAATCGGCAGCAGTAAGCGCATTAACCGTAATTAATCCAAGGCTGGGGGAGCAGTCGATGATGATAAATTCATATTCTCCGCGGATGGGCTCCAGTATTTGTTTAAGCACACCTTCGCGGTTAGGGTAATTGATCATTTCGATTTCCGCACCTACCAGATCAATATGGGAAGGAATAACATCCAGGTTTGGAATTTCTGTTTTCAGGATCACCTCTCTCGCAGGCGTTCCGTTCACCATACAGTCGTACAGGCTTTTTTGAATGTTTTGCAGATCGAACCCTACGCCGGTAGTGCTGTTAGCCTGGGGATCCGCATCCAGCAACAAGGTTCTGAATTCCAGCACAGCAAGACTTGCTGCCAGATTGATAGCGGAAGTGGTTTTACCTACTCCCCCTTTTTGATTCGCCACTCCAATAATTTTTGCCATAATGATTTGACCTTTTGCAAGATAGCTGATAAGCTTTAACTTGCTGACAGGCTGGCAAAATTAAGATTTCGGTATAATATATGGTAAAAGGTTTCCCGGCAGGGCTTCAGTAAAGCAGAACACACCGGAAAACTTTTGTTCCTGTATTTTCTCTGAAGGCTTTGCGTGAAAAATGATTTATGGAAGATAAGTATATCGTTATATCCGGCACAAACCGGAAACAGAGCAATACCATCAGGATTGCCCGGTTTTACCAGGAGGCACTTAAAGGGAGGCATATACCTTCCGAATTGTTGTCTTTGGAAGATCTCGATCTTTCCGGACGCAATGACGGATACGTCGGAATAGAGAACGATCTTCTTATACCCGCTGATAAATTTATTTTTATTGCGCCGGAATACAATGGCAGTATTCCCGGAGTACTTAAAACACTGCTTGATCTGTCTGACTATAAAAAAGTATGGTGGCATAAAAAAGCACTGCTGACCGGTGTATCTACAGGGCGGTCTGGAAACATCCGTGGCCTTGAGCACCTCACCACC
This sequence comes from Chitinophagaceae bacterium, assembly GCA_043753245.1. GTDB lineage: Bacteria > Bacteroidota > Bacteroidia > Chitinophagales > Chitinophagaceae > Flavitalea. The sequence continues at coordinate 1,381 of JAYUXA010000054.1, read as the reverse complement.
ATATTAAATTATCTTAAAGTAGTGGTACATCCCAACAAACTACCGGTCTCCTCTGTAGATAAACTGCTTGACCATGAACATATTCTGGAGGATGCTTTGACGGTTGGCGCCATAAACACTCAGCTTGATGAATTCATTAAATTTTAGATGCTATGCGCAACCCGGCCTTTTTATGGATCGTTGTTGGATTAATGCTGTTGCTGGATATTTATGTATTCCAGGTTATTAAAATTATGTTGCCGCAGACTTCCCCGCGACTTCGTATGTCTATAGTAGTTATATACTGGATCCTCGCAGTTTTTGTGCTCGGCCTGCTGATGGCATTTCCGTATATAAATTTTGATTCCTGGCCCAGGCAGGTTCGGACATACATATTTGCACTTCTGGTGGCGGTGTTTTTTTCTAAACTGATTGCTGCCTTATTCTTTGCCCTCGATGATATCCGGCGCGGTGCTACCTGGATCATCATGAAATTATTCAGAAATGCATCAGGTGCCAGCGATGAGGAATCCGATTCCATCAGCAGGTCTGCGTTTCTGAGCTGGGCAGGAATTATCATGGGCGGTGGCTTATTCAGTACCCTGGTTAATGGATTCAGTAATAAATACAATTACCAGGTTAAACGCGTTGCTCTTTCCTATAAAAACCTTCCTGCTGCATTTAAAGGGTTGAAAATAATTCATGTATCCGATATCCACTCCGGTAGTTTCAATAATAAAAAAGCAGTGATGAAAGGGGTTGATAAAATAATGGCTGAAAAACCAGATCTGATATTGTTCACCGGCGATCTGGTAAATGATAAGGCTTCGGAGATGAACGACTATATGGATGTTTTTAACCGGTTAACGGCTCCTTTGGGTGTCTATTCCACTCTCGGAAATCATGATTATGGTGACTATGCCCGCTGGGACAATGCAGAAGGAAAAAAAAATAATCTTGAACAGCTCAAGCAAATACATGCCAGGCTTGGATGGAAATTGTTGATGAACGAGCATGTGCGCCTCGACAAAGGCAACGATAAGATCGCCCTGATGGGAGTGGAAAACTGGAGTGCCAAAGGCAACTTTCCGAAATACGGGAAACTGAAAGAGGCCTGGGCGGGAACAGAAGGCTATCCTTTCAAAATATTGATGAGTCACGATCCAAGTCACTGGGATGCAGAAGTAAGGACAGCTTACTCTGATGTGGACCTCACTCTTTCGGGTCATACGCATGGAATGCAGTTTGGTGTGGAGCTTCCCGGATTTAAATGGAGTCCCGTGCAGTACATGTACAAACAATGGGTGGGACTTTATGAAGAGGATGATCAAAAATTATACATCAACCGGGGATTTGGCTTTATTGGCTATCCCGGGCGGGTTGGGATATTGCCTGAAATTAC
>JAYUXA010000053.1:0-9225 GCA_043753245.1 Chitinophagaceae bacterium | reverse complement strand
GTTTGTATAACCGGTATGTGGATGGATTGGCAACTGCATTGCCGGATGATAAAAATTATTACAACACGCTTGCAGACCGGCTGGTCAACAATGGATATCAGCGTCTGCCGCAAGGATTCGATCATTTGAAAAAATAATTCCAACTCTGATTTTTATGGCTCATATAGAAGTACCTCAGGATGTTGCCGGCATCCGCAGTCTTGTACAGTTCAGGCCCGAATCCGGCCAGCATTTATACCTGCTGGCTCAGGTGCTGCTTCGTGGCGGAGATTCGCCACTGACTGAAGCAGAAAGAGAGATCATTGCTACGCACGTGTCCAATCGCAACAACTGCATGTTTTGCAGAAACAGCCATGCAGCCGCTGCACGCTGCCTGCTCGGCGCAGAGTCTGCCATTGTGGATGAGGTGATTAATGATATTGCCCATGCAAGCCTTACTCCAAAAATGCAGGCACTGCTTGCCATTGCCGGCAAAGTGCAGGTATCCGGAAAAGAAGTCACCCCGGAGGATATTGCAACAGCAAGAGCTGCCGGTGCAAATGACCGTGATGTACACGATACTGTTTTAATTGCTGCCAGTTTTTCTATGTTCAACAGGTATGTGGACGGGCTCGCAAGCCTTACTCCTACTGATCCTAAAGCATACGAAGAAATGGGAAAAAGAATGGTAGAAAAAGGATATACCATGCCGGTCACGACAACCAATTAACCAACACCCTTACTATCAAACATCAACTAACCATCATGAGACTTTTTTTAATAATTACGCTTTGTTTATGTGCGGGATTTATCTCCTTTGCTCAGGATAATAATATGTCGGGATCCATTTATGATGCCACCAGTAAAGAACCCATTATCAGTGCAAGTATTTCTGTAAGAGGAAAAAACGCCGGAACGATTACCAATGATAAAGGACAGTTTTCATTGAATGTATCGAAACTTAAATATCCGTTCACCCTGGTTATTTCTTCTGCAAGCCATTTAGATAAAGAAATAGAAGTGGTTTCCTCTTCTGCGGCACTTACCATTGCTCTGGAACAAAGAAATGCTCTGAACGAAGTAGTGGTATCTGCTTCCCGGATCAGTGAAAGCATCCTTCAGTCGCCGGTGAGTATTGAAAAGATGAGTTACCAGACCATCAAAGAAAATCCTTCCATGACTTTTTATGAAGGATTGCAAACGTTAAAAGGAATGGAAATGACCAGCCCCGGGCTGGGAATCAGAACCGTTAATACCAGAGGATTTAATGGAACCTCCAATGCAAGATTCCTGCAATTAATTGATGGGGTAGACAACCAGCCTCCGGGCTTGAATTTCCCTATGGGTAATCTTTTCGGCGCCTCAGAAATTGATATGGAAAGTGCAGAACTTATTCCTGGTGCAGCATCGGCACTGTATGGTCCTGCGGCATTTAACGGAATGCTGAGTATGCATACTAAGGATCCCTTTAAATATCAGGGATTGTCTCTGCAGTTAAAAACCGGACTAAACCATTTAGGAGAGGATTTTGCAAAGCCGCAGGCAGTGAATGATATTGCGATCCGTTATGCAAAAGCATTCAACGATAAATTCGCATTTAAAGTTAACCTCAGTTACTTCAATGGTCTGGACTGGTATGCAAACAATTACACCGACATCAGTGCACAAACCCCTGCTGATAAACGCGGCCCAAACAATCCCGGACGCGATGGATTAAATATTTACGGCGATGAAGTATCCAGAACACTGCCTGGTATCGGACTGGTAAGCCGGACAGGTTATGAAGAGAAAGATCTGATGAATTATAATACCTATAGCCTGAAAGGAAACGTTTCCCTTCAGTATAAAATAAATAACAATACCCGGCTGATTTATCAGTACAGCCATGCAAAGGCTCTTGCTGCATTTACGAGCAGTGCCCGTATGAATGTGAATGGTTTTGTACTGGCTACCCACCGGTTGGAACTAAGAAATAATAATTCATTTTTAAGATTATACAGTTCAGCAGAACAATGTGACAATGGATACAATACCAGAACACTTGGACAATTCATTAACCGATTCTGGGTAAAAGATCTTAATGGTAATACTGTTGCACCTGCCGCTGCGGACAATACCTGGTTTACCCGCTATGCCACTGCTTATAACGGAGGGGCCAATGGGGTTAGCGGAGCCGATCACAATGCTGCACGTGCATTTGCCGATGATGGACGATTAAATCCCGTTACCCCTGAATTTATTGCCACCAAAGATGCGATCACTAAAAGATACGGTACTCAGGGAGCCGGGATCTACAGCCATAATAAATTTTATCATGCCGATGCCCAATACGATTTCACCACCGTAAAATTTATAGACCTGCTTGCCGGAGCCAGCTTCCGGTATTATGACATGCACACCAATGGTACGTTGCTGGACGACAAGGACAAAAAAATTACGATACGGGAATCCGGCGCATTTGTCCAGGCAGGGAAAAAGTTTATGGAGGAGAAATTAAAATTAACCGTGTCCCTGCGGTACGATAAAAATGAAAATTTTGATGGGAGCTTTACCCCCCGTTTTTCAGGTGTGTACAGTATAACAAAAAACCACAACTTCCGCGCTTCTTTCCAGACCGGGTTTAGAAATCCAACCCCAGTTGATCAATTCATCAAATTAAATGCAGGTCCTATCACGATACTGGGTGGTGCCCCGGCCAACAGCAAAGGATTAAACGTATATGAGAATTCATTTACCGCATCATCAGTAGGACAGTTCGGCGCTGCGTTTGCCATCTCATCCGGAAACGGAGAAAGCCAGCAGCAGGCTATTGAAACCAATAAACATTTGCTTGTAAAATCAAATGTTGCTTACATCGCGCCTGAAAAGCAGAATGCAGTTGAAGTGGGTTATAAGGGATTGATCAATAACCGTCTTTCTATTGATATTAATTATTATTACAGCAGGTATTCCAACTTTATTTTAAATGCGGTGGTCGTTCGCCCTACCAATACCATTATTGAGAATGGAGCAACCAGCAGTGCTGCTGCAGCTGATCTGCTGAATGGCGGATCCCAGAATTTTCAGCTCTACACCAATGCAACCGAAAAAGCTTCCGGGCAGGGGGCTACGCTGGGGTTGAATTACAGTCTTAATAAGGGATTCACTGTAGGAGGTAATGTTACCTGGTCTTCCTTTATTCTGGGAAAAGCCGACATTAAGAAAGTTGCCCCTTTCAATACTCCGGAATGGAGTACCAATCTCACGATAGGAAATACAAACGTGTATAAGAATTTCGGATTTAATGTTGCCTGGCATTGGCAGGATGATTTCTTGTGGTATGGACCGTTCAATGGCATGCGTCCCGGACCAATAAGTGCGTATTCACTGGTGGATCTGCAGATCAATAAAAAACTCCCTCTGGCCAACGCGATGATAAAAATCGGCGCAAGTAATGTTCTGAACAATCGGGTGTATACTACTTTCGGATCTCCGGCTATCGGTGGAATATATTATATCTCCTTCACTATTGATGATCTTTTAAAGTAAAATCATGCATACACATAAACCTTCTAAATTATACCTTGCCGTACTATTTACGATCTGCTTTCTGAGCAGTGCACTGGGCGGCACGGTGTCTACGCTTATGTCGGTGTACCTGCCGGTGGCAGTTAAAGATCTTCTGGGCGATACCCCTGCAGCTGACCTCAACAGCATAAGCGCCTATATCAATGCATTGTTTATTTTCGGATGGGCCTTCGGCGGGTTCACCTGGGGAGTCATTGGTGATACGCTGGGCAGAAAAAGATCACTGCTGCTGGCCATCAGTTGTTATGGACTATTCACCGTGTTAACGGGATTTATGACCAGCTGGGGAGGGGTAGTAATGTGCCGGCTGATGAGTGGTTTCGGAGTAGGTGGAGTAGCAGTGGCTGCGTACACGTTAATGAGTGAAATATGGCCCCAAAAATCCAGGCCGGTATATATCGGGATATTATCCATTGCCTTTCCTGTGGGTATTATTTCGGCGGGTGCAATTAATTATATTGTCAGTTCCTGGAGAGAAGGTTTTTTAGTAGGCATTATTCCACTGCTGCTTGCGTTCGCAGGAATATTCCTTGTCAGGGAATCGGATAAATGGCTTTTAGACAGAAGCAGCGGGGAGGTTAGGGATAATAAACTTAAAACCATGTTCTCTTCCGGTCATCGTAAAGATGTTATCAGCAGTTCAGCTATTTATGGCGCCATGCTGATCAGCTTGTGGGCTATCTTTTCCTGGCTTCCCACCTGGGTGCAAAGTCTTATTCCCGATGCCGATGCACAGAAGGAACGTGGCTTGTCGATGATGTTGCTGGGAATGGGGGGACTTATCGGTGGATTTTTTTCCGGATGGTTTGTAAAAGCTTTCGGACTGCAAAAATCCATGACGGTGGGATTTGCCACCTGTGCAGTTTTATCGTTCATACTATTTAAAAGCAACAGTGTTTTTACACCCGTTATTTATCTTGAAATAGGCGTGCTTTCGTTATTTTTCGGGTTAAATATGGGCATCATGTCGTCTTATATTCCTCAATTGTTTCCTACTTATATCCGGGCCACCGCAACAGGCTTTTCACTAAATATCGGCCGTGTACTCACTGCGCTTGCCGTATTGTTTGTCGGGGTACTCGTGTCTGCTCTTGGAGGATATGGAAATGCCCTGCTGATCTTTTCCATGATTTTCATTGTTGGACTTCTATTGGTAGTAGTAGCTAAACCCAAACAGAAAGAAACCTTTTTATAAATTTCAAAACTTAATTATGGCACATATTGATTTTAATAATGATCAGCCTGGAATCCGCGGACCAATGGCCTACAGCCCGGAAACAGCCAGACCAATGAATGAACTTGCCCAGATACTGCTGTTTAATGATAACAACAGTCTAACCCGAGGGGAACGGGAACTAATCGGCACTTATGTTTCTTATCTGAATGATTGTCATTTCTGTCAGAGTGTACATGGTGCCATGGCCGGCCATTATATGGAATGTGATATCCGGCAGATAGAAAATATAAAAAAAGATTTTAACGCTGCCGGCCTGTCGGATAAAATGAAATCGCTGCTCACCATAGCGGCAGCTGTGCAAAGAGGTGGAAAACATGTTACTCCGGAACAAATAGAAATTGCAAAAAGCCTTGAGGCCACCGATAAAGAAATTCACGATACGGTACTGATTGCCGCAGCTTTCTGCATGTTTAACAGATACGTAGATGGCCTGGCCACCTGGGCTCCTGAAGGAACGGAATTTTATGTAAACAGAGCTCCAATGAGAGCCAGAGAAGGATATATCAGCTCCGTAAAAGCGGACTAGTACATTTAAATTTTTAGGCAAAAGGGTGCAGGATTATTTTTTTGCGCCCTTTCATTTATAACGAGCGCTATAACTTTATTTAAATAAAGCAGCTGCTTCAATAAATGACTTTGAATTATCATCAGCCCGGTAACGTTATCAAATAAGTGTACCCTAATAGTAAGCCATTAAAACACAGCAACAAGTGTTTACTTCAGATTTTAATTTCCAGTATAGAATGGTTTAACAGGCGGTTTTTATCTATTTTAGCATCCTCTGAAACGGATAGTTTTTTTTTGCCGGTAAGCTGTTCCAGATTCTCCCGGGCAATAACAATCAATGGCCCTTCGGGCATAAAAAAACTTAAATAGCAGACATAAAATTTATACCCTTAGGGTTAACCCTTCAAACCTTAATTTTACAGATTATACATTTCTTATGCCACAGGATAAAAACAGGCAGTTCCTTGATTTTGAAAAACCGATCAGGGATCTTTTTGAAGACATAGAGAAATTAAAGCAGACGGCCGAAAAAAGCAAAGTTGATCTGAGTGATTCCATTATCAAGCTGGAAGAGCAGGTGATTGAACGCCGCCGTGATATCACTGCTAAACTAACCCCGTGGCAAAAGGTGCAGCTCAGCCGTCACCCCGATCGTCCGTATACTAAAAAGTACATCGAAAATATCTTCACTGATTTTGTAGAGCTTTTCGGTGACCGCAATGTTAAAGACGATAAGGCGATGGTAGGGGGATTTGCATCTCTTGACGGGCAGACCGTGATGGTTATAGGACAGCAGAAAGGAAGCAATACCAAGATGCGGCAACTCCGTAATTTTGGAATGGCGAACCCGGAAGGATACCGCAAAGCGTTGCGGCTAATGAAGCTGGCTGAAAAATTCGATAAACCTGTGATCACGCTTATCGACACACCTGGAGCCTACCCGGGCCTGGAGGCAGAAGAAAGAGGTCAGGGAGAGGCTATTGCCCGGAACATCTATGAAATGATGCGCCTGAAGGTGCCTGTTATCTGTGTGATCATTGGAGAAGGTGCTTCAGGGGGAGCATTGGGAATAGGTGTTGGTGACCGGGTGTTTATGCTTGAAAATGCATGGTATACCGTAATATCTCCCGAAAACTGCAGTTCCATATTATGGCGTTCCTGGGAACAAAAAGAAAAAGCCGCCGAACAGTTGAAGCTGACGCCCGACAATATGTTTAAATTCGGACTTATCGATAAGATCGTACCAGAGCCACTGGGAGGAGCCCATTGGAATTATACCGAAGCCGCTGCATTACTTAAACCTCATTTGATAGAAACGATAAACGAATTGCAGCAAATTGATGCCGCTAAGCGGGTTGAACAAAGAATTGCTAAATTCGGTGAAATGGGTTTCTGGGACGATCTGGATCCGGAAAGAACGGAGGAAACGGTACCTGAAACTATTAATCAAACCAATTCATAATTATTGCGCATGTCTTTAAGAGAAACTTTAAAGGGTACCGGAGTAGCATTGGTTACCCCCTTTAACAGCCTGGGCGCAGTTGATTTCGACGCCCTGGGAAAAGTGATCGATGCGGTCATCTTAAAAGGAGTTGAATATGTAGTTACCCTGGGCACCACGGGGGAAGCACCTACATTATCCAAAGAAGAAAAAATTGATATTCTCCACTTCACCTACGAAAAAACACAATCCAGGGTACCTGTTGTGGTGGGTATAGGTGGAAACAATACACAGGAGCTGATCAGCGACCTGCAAAGTTTCCCGCTGAAGGAAGCCACTGCTATTCTCAGTGCAAGTCCATATTACAATAAACCATCCCAGGAAGGATTGTTTCAACATTATAAAGCGGTGGCGGAAGCCTCTTCAAAACCACTGTTGCTTTACAATGTACCTGGCCGAACGGCCCGTAACCTGACTGCGGAAACTACCCTTCGGCTCGCCTATGAGGTAGCAAATATTGCAGGCACCAAAGAGGCCAGCGGGGACATGGCGCAATGCATGCAGTTATTACGCGACAGGCCGGAAGATTTCCTGATTGTAAGCGGTGATGATGCTTTGGCTCTTCCGCAGATCGCGTGTGGAATGGATGGAGTGATCAGTGTAGCGGCAAACTGTTTTCCTAAAGAATTTACAGATATGGTGAGGCTTTGTTTGAAAGGGGATTTCGCGGGAGCAAAGGATCTGAATGACACCCTTATCGAAGCGTATGATATTCTGTTCACGGAAAATAATCCTGCGGGCGTGAAAGCGTTTTTAACGGAGCAGGGTTTGATACAGCATTATTTACGTTTACCATTGGTAACGCTGAGCAGAGACGTTTATAAAAGAGTACGGGAATTTAAATCCAGTACGTTGCGCCTTCAAGCGCAAGATCGGTAGCAGCAAAAACTTCTCTTGCTTCCTGTTCAAAGATATCCAGCTTGTCGTATTTGGAACTAAAATGTCCGATCAGCAATCGCTTTACATTTGCTTTTTTCGCCATTAATGCAGCCTGGTGTGTGGTCGCATGAAACCGTGCAGTAGCCCGCTCGGCAAGATCCTTCAGGTAGGTGGTTTCATGGTAAATGATATCTACCCCAAAAATTTTTGCAGCAAAATCCTCATCAAATACATTATCGGCACAGTAGGCATAGGATTTAGACTTGGGAGTTGCATCCGTAACGAGTTTATTAGGGATGGTTGTTCCGGCAGCATTGACAAAGTCTTCTCCTGCTTTGAGCCTGTCGAAAAATAAGGCCGGTACATTATGTATCCGTGCTTTTTCGATATTTAATTTTCTGGGCGCTTTTACCTGTTCAAATTTAAATCCCCAGCAGGGAATACGGTGCCGGGTAGTAAAACAACTCACTTTAAATTTATCGGTCTTTACCAGCTCCCCTTCGCCATGCAACTCATAAAAATGAAGCTTAAAAGGCAGCGTGGATCCGGCGGCTTTAAATTGAAGATCAAGAATTTCCCTGAGTGGTGCGGGAGCAAATAAATGAAGATCGTTTTCCCTGTTAAGCAAACCCATGGTATGAATAAATCCGGGAAGTCCAAAATAATGATCACCATGAAGATGGGAAATAAAGATATAATTAATCCTTCCCCACCTGATTTTATACTTCGACAATTGTATCTGCGTACCTTCTCCACAGTCCACCAAAAACAACTGATCGTCCAGGGTTACTACCTGAGAGGTAGGGTGACGGTCAAAGGCCGGAAGGGCAGAATTGTTTCCGAGGATAGTGATACCCAGCATGCAATGAAATTAAACTAAAATGATAAGTTATTTATAAATCGCTATCTCCTTTGCACCATCACTGCTTCTGTAAGCCCGGTACATTCCTGCACTGTTAAATATCAGTACGGGTGTTCCGTTCTTATCCACTCCAATCATACCGCCTTCACCACCAAGAGCAGGCAATTTCTTATAAACGACTTCTTCGCAGGCTTGTTGCAGGCTGAACCCTTTATATTCCATCAGGCAACTGACATCATGTGCAGCTACAGCCCTGATAAACATTTCTCCATGGCCCGTGCAGGAAATGCCACAGGTGGTATTGTTCGCATACGTACCCGAACCGATGACAGGACTGTCTCCTATTCTGCCGAATTTTTTATTGGTCATCCCTCCGGTGCTCGTGGCAGCGGCGATATTTCCATCCTGATCACAGGCCACAGCTCCTACGGTTCCAAATTTTTTATCTTTCATTAATTCTTCAAGCTGCTGATTGGTATGATCAAGGGAATAATTATCGGAATCCCGGATCGCCTTCCACTGATCGTACCGGAATTGTGAAAAGAAATATTCATCTGGCTCCAGTTTTACACCTTGTTTAATGGCGAAGTCACTTGCTCCTTTTCCACTTAAAAAAACATGATTGCTGTGGAGCAGTACTTCTGTGGCCAGCTCAATGGGATTTCGCACATTCCGCACACCGGTAATAGCGCC
>JAYUXA010000052.1:0-21279 GCA_043753245.1 Chitinophagaceae bacterium | reverse complement strand
TGGAAAGATAAATTTGCTTTCATTGTGAAAAAATAATTTATGAGATCCTTTAACAGCATTCAGGGTGCGCTGGCAGTATGGATCAGTTCTTATATTTTTTTTCTATTTACATTAGTCAGTAACTTTTCTGCTTCGCACGATTCCATTCACTACCTGAATGATATTGTAAACGGCAGGGAGCTTTTCCACCAGCATCATTTGCTGTACCATTTCCTGGCCAGCAAATGGATGTCTGTTTTTTCACAGGTGCCTTCCCACTATGCTATAGAATCGTTTACGGCTTTGTGGGGAAGCAGTGCCCTGGCAATTGTTTATCTGTTTTTTACGAACCGGTTTCATCTCTTACCTGTAGCTGCGGCTATGGGTACTGCAGTAATTGCTTTTTCCTACGGCTTCTGGTTTTACAGTGTGAATATTGAAGTATACCTTCCACCATTGTTTTTTATTTTAAGTGCACTGTATGTAATCAGCGCACCGGAAGTAAAGGACTCCACCGTACCAAAAATGGCCCTGCTGCACAGCCTTGCTATGCTCTTTCACCAGGTGAATGTATTATTTGTAGCAATTGGTATTTATTTTATTCTGTGCAACCGGACTAAAATAAAGATCAGCACTGCACTACTGCAGTATGCCTTCATAGGAATTGTTGTTGCAGGAGGAATGTATTTTATAGCAGGATGGGTAATCGAAGGACATAATTCTCCAATGGCATGGTGGCATTGGATGGAGGGATACACGGTAGGCCATGGCTACTGGCAGGGGCTGAGTCTGAAAACACCTTTGCATGTATTAACCGGATTTTCGCATGCGTTTGTAGGAGGACATTTTATTTTTCAATTACCGGGCGTGGAAGAATACCTGCAACAGGCTTTTAGCGATCATGGATTAAAAGATGAACTCTTTCTTTCCTCGAAAATAAAAGAATGGGCAGCAGTACTGCTAACGTTTCTGGCGGGGCTGCTTGCTACCGGTATATTGACCGTATCTGTACGGTTTATTAAAAAATACAAACTGGTGTTGATTGGTCAGGGTGCTGTTGTGAAGCCTCTTTTACTGACCATTGGAGTGTATTCAGCCTTTTTTTGTTTCTGGATGCCGGAGATACTTGAATTCTGGATATTGCAGATGGTGCTTATCTGGATATTGCTGATCGGCACCTTACCGCTGGTCAGGCTGCCTTTTAAAATTCCATTACGGGTATTCCTTGGCCTGTTGCTGGTACTCACTTTTTCAGTTAATTACTTCGGAAGTATACGATGGTTGCAGGATATTAATAACGACTGGTATTACCGGGAAACAGAAAATATAAAAAAATACGTTTCTGCAAATGACCTGGTGATCATTGATAACAACTGGATACTAAAAGATTTCGTCAGGTATTACACAAAGGCGTCCGTACTTGCTACAGATGAACCGGGCTATAACCAGGCCTCTGAGGATGCTGCTGTAAAAGCGGCTAAAGCGCGTCATGGAAAAGTGTTCCTCTACAAGGACAGCCGGTTTATCCGATCTTATTGAATACTTCAACCGGATTATCGCAGAACACGATCCGCTGTCCAAGGGATTCAAATAAAAATCCTTCCAGCTCCATCATTTTAAGATGATTATGAAGGTGATTGTAAAACCCTCCCGAATTGAGCAGGTATATTTTCTTATCGTGAATTTTAAGCTGGTTCCAGGATACCATTTCGAAAAATTCATCCAGGGTACCAAAGCCTCCCGGAAGAACGATGGCCGCATCACTCATGTCATACATCATTTTCTTGCGGCTGTGCATATCGGGGACTATGGCCATTTCTGTTAACCCTTCATGCTGCTGTTCCCATTCAATAAGTATTTTTGGAATAACGCCCATTACCTTTCCCTTATGTGCCAGAACGGCATCTGCCAGTACCCCCATCAGGCCCTGTTTTCCTCCACCATAAACGAGTTTGAAATCGAGCACCGAGATCAGCTTACCAAGCTCTGCTGCATGCTTCACGAACAATGGATTTTTGCCTTCTTTGGAGCCGCAAAACACCGCTACGGACTGGATCTTCATACCAGTACAAGTTAGCTCATCCGGAAATTGCGTACAATTTTATTATCTTGGATTTTATATTCAATATGCACTATGTCTTCAACCCTGCTGTTTTCCTTTGTTGCCGGTTATTTTATCATTCTGCTGATCGTGGCCTATTACACCTCCCGAAATTCTAATAACGATTCTTTTTTTATAGGCAACCGTAATTCTAACTGGATGCTGGTTGCATTCGGAATGATCGGCACATCGCTTTCTGGTGTAACATTCGTGTCCGTGCCGGGTACTGTGGGCTCTGCAGGATTTGCCTATTTCCAGGTAGTGCTGGGTTACCTGATCGGGTACATGATCATTGCTTTTGTATTGCTTCCCCTATATTATAAACTTCAGCTCACTTCTATTTATAATTATTTGCTACTGCGGTTTGGCCCCGTGTCCTACAAAACAGGGGCGTTGTTTTTTATTATCTCGCGTGTACTGGGTGCCACTGCCAGACTATATCTTGTGATCAATGTGCTTCAGTTGTTCATTTTAAAAGATATGGGAGTTCCGTTTTGGGTTACTGCACTGGTGATCTTAATAATGATCCTGCTGTATACTTTTGAAGGAGGAGTAAAAACCATTGTATTTACCGATACCCTGCAAACCACATTTATGCTGCTGGGGCTGGTGGCCTGCATTATTTATATTATGAACCAGGTGTCATTTTCGGAAGCCGGCATTATGAATGAGCTCGGTGAAAGAGGGCTGACCAGGATATTTAACACTGATGCCAATAGCTCCGCGTTTTTTCTTAAACACATCCTTGGAGGTATTTTTATTACGGTGGCGATGACGGGACTTGATCAGGAAATGATGCAAAAAAACATCAGCGTAAAAAACCTGAAAGATGCACAAAAAAATATGGTCACCTTCAGCATTACGCTTGCTTTTGTAAATTTCCTGTTCTTATTACTGGGTGGATTATTATACCTGTTTGCAGAAAAAAACAATATTAAAGTGGCCAACGATGATCTTTTTCCAACCATCGCGTTAAGCTATCTTCCTACCTGGCTATCTATTATATTTATCATTGGATTAATCTCCGCATTGTTTCCCAGTGCAGATGGTGCACTGACAGCGCTGACCTCTTCTTATTGTATCGATATCCTCGGATTAAAAAAGAGACCGGATCTGGACGAGGCACAACAAAAAAAAGTACGGCTCCGCGTACACTTTACCTTCGCCCTTATCTTCTTTTTTGCGGTCATGGGATTTAAATGGATGGATAATAAATCTATTATCGATGTTATCCTGAAGGTGGCTGGTTTTACGTATGGTCCGCTGCTGGGATTGTTTGCTTTTGGCATTCTTACCAAAAGGCACATCAACGACAAATCCTCTATCTATGTATGCCTCCTGGCCCCCTTATTAATAGTGGGACTGGATTATCTTAACCATTCCACTACGATCTTCGGATCTTTTAAAATCGGTTATGAGCTGTTGATTTATAACGGGCTCCTTACCTTTGCAGGATTATGGATGATTTCCAGACAAAGGGAGTCTGCTCTGAATAGTGTTAGTTAGTGATTCTATATATCATCTATGGAACTGATTCATCCTCTTGTTCAGTCTTATGCGGAATGTTACAGTTCAGCTCCTGACCCTTTCCTCCGGGAGGTAGCGGAAGCAACTGGTTCCCATCCGCATGCGCATATGTTCTGCGGGCATCATCAGGGAAAATTTTTAGAAATTTTTAGCATGCTCCTTCAGCCCGAAAAAATTCTGGAGATCGGCACTTTTACAGGCTACAGCGCACTTTGCCTTGCAAAAGGATTAAGACCCCACGGACGACTGCATACCATTGAGCTTCGGGAAAATGATGCCATCACTGCGGCCAGTAACTTTAACCATTCAAATTATAAAGACCGTATAATTTTACACATAGGTAATGCGTTAACTATCATTCCGGAACTTGACGAAACCTGGGATCTCGTATTCATGGATGCAGACAAAACGGGATATCTTGATTATTATCATCTGGTATTGCCGAAATTGAGAAACGGTGGAGTGATCATCGCCGACAATGTACTGTTCCACGGACAGGTGCTGGATCCGGCCGTGACTGGTAAAAGTGCTAAAGCAGTACAGGAATTCAATGTGTTTATTCAACAGGACGAGCGGGTAGAAAATGTGATGATCACACTCCGCGATGGATTAATGTTAATCAGAAAGAAGTAAAATATAAGTAGTGATGAGAATTTTTTCAGTGGTTTTTTTTATCTTGATGGCCATTTCTTCGAAAGGACAACCTGTGCCAGATATTATTAATTATATCAACGTATATAAAAGTGTGGCTATAGCAGAAATGCAGCGGTCGGGGGTTCCCGCTGCTGTGAAACTGGCCCAGGGCATACACGAAACATACGCAGGTAAAAGTGACCTGGTAACCAAATCGAATAACCACTTTGGCATTAAGTGTAAGGCTGTCTGGACAGGAGACAAAGTATATCATGATGACGATTCACGTGGGGAATGCTTCCGCAAATATGGTCGTGCTGCCGATTCGTACAAAGATCACTCTGACTTTTTAAGAGCGGGTTCACGCTATGATTTTTTATTTCAACTCGACCCCGCTGATTATAAAGCATGGGCCTACGGACTGAAAAAAGCAGGCTATGCCACTAACCCGAAATATGCACCGATCATTATCAAATTGATCGAAGACTATAACCTGGAACAGTACACCCTGATCGCTATTGGAAAATTGCAGCCGGGTGAAGAACTCGTACTGCAAACGCCTCTGCCCGCTTCAGGACTGCCGCTTCCTGTTTTTACGGATACCGCCGCAATGACTATGCCGGAAGAAGTGATCCCTTCCCAGGCAGCCATCAATTACCCTTCCGGAGAATTTATAATCAACAATACAAGAGTATTGTATGTAAAGCAGTCTACCTCCCTGTTGTCTGTTGCCCAGCAATATGATATTCCACTGGGAAGGCTTATGGAATTCAATGAGCTGAAGAACAAGGACGTGCTGGAGAAAGATCAGCTGATCTATCTGCAAAGGAAACGAAGAACAGCTGGCAATGTGTATCATGTTGTTGCACCGGGAGAACGTTTATACGATATCTGCCAGACAGAAGGGATACGTCTGGATAATCTTTTAGAATACAACCACCTTCAACCTTCTATGCAGCCAGCTGTTGGTGAGAAGTTATATCTTCAGTCCAGATCTCCTTCACCACCAAAACTTTAACCATGAACCTGATCAGGGTACATGATAAGCTTTTCGATCCTTACCTCACAAAGGAGGAAATTCAGACCAGGGTTAGTTTCCTTGCCGAACAACTGAACACGGACTATTCAGATAAAAAACCATTGTTTATCGCTATCCTTAATGGTTCTTTTATTTTTGCTTCTGATCTCTTTAAAAAATTACATATCGATGCGGAGATATGTTTTATCAAACTCGCATCTTACAAAGGCTCCAGATCCACAGGTCATGTAATTACCTCAATAGGGTTGGATGCAGATGTATTTGGACGGGATGTGGTTATTATAGAAGACATTGTGGATACCGGCAAAACCCTGACCGAATTTTTGCCGCAACTCAGGCATCAGCAACCTGCTTCATTAAAAATTGTAGCTCTGCTGCACAAAGCAGAAGCAACAATGTTTCCCGTGCCAATTGACTACCTCGGCTTCACCATCCCTGATAAATTTGTAGTAGGCTATGGGCTGGATTATGACGGGCTGGGAAGAAATATTCCTGAAATATATAAGCTTGTTGAATAAAAGATTACTGATATTATTTTTACTGTTGGTCTCTTTTTCCGCTTTCGCACAATCCTACCTCCGGGGAGATGTGCAGGATGAGAAGGGGGTTCTTTTGCCAAACGCCAGGATATTACTCCATTCGACTAAGTACATTTACAGCTCCGGCGGTTCAGGTTATTTTGGAATTATCACTTCCAGCAGAATGGATTCTCTGACTATTTCGTTATCCGGTTATCAGACGGTTACCTTACCTGTAGATGCTACAAAATTTCTGGTGGTGAAACTGAGCATGACCGTAGTCAATACGAATCACCAGCGCAGCAGAGTCATCTCTTTCACGAAAGATCTCAAACTGCAGGACCGGGAAAATTGGATTGCTTCAGGAGAATCGTATAGTCTATTACTTGAAAATGAGTTTGTTGATGCGAAGAAATATCCTGAATCGGGTTTCGCAATAAGAATAGATAAGGCCTCTTACAGTAATGTACGCCGCTTTCTGAAGATGGAAACAAAAGTTCCTCCCGATGCTGTTCGGATAGAAGAGCTGATGAACTATTTTAATTTCGGTTACCATGCGCCTCCTGCCGACAGTGTGTTTTCGTTTGACAGTCATATCAGCGACTGCCCATGGAATCCATCCACCCAATTGTTGTTCCTGAATGTATTTGCCCGAAAAATTCCTCCGGAAAAAATTCCTCCAAGCAACCTTGTTTTCCTGATCGATGTATCCGGATCGATGGATATGCCCAACAGATTGCCCCTGCTGAAGTCTGCCTTTAAATTGCTGGTAGATAATTTAAGAGAGAACGATACTATTTCAATTGTCGTCTATGGAAGTACGGTAGGAGTATGGCTTACACCCACATCAGGGAAAGAAAAAATTAAAATACGTAAAGCGATTGAGGACCTCAGTCCGGGTGGTGCCACACCGGGCCAGTCGGGAATATTGTCGGCGTACAGTCTTGCTAAAAGCCAGTTTATCAGGAATGGCAACAATCGGGTGATCCTTGCTACCGACGGGGATTTTAATGTTGGACAAAATACTGAGGAGCAATTGGAAAAATTAATTGTAGCACACCAGCAGTCGGGTATTTATCTCACCTGCCTTGGGGTGGGAATGGGAAATTATAAAGATTCCAAACTGGAAGTGTTGGCAAAAAAAGGAAAAGGAAATTTTTCTTATCTGGACAGCGAAGCAGAAGCTGAAAAAGTATTGGTTAAAGAATTAACCCAAACCTTATATGCTGTTGCGGATGATGCATCGCTGCAAATTCAGTTTAATAGTGAATATGTAAAAAAATACCGCCTGATCGGATACGATAATAAATTGAAAGCACTGGCAGATTCAATTATGGAAGTAGAAGGCGGCGAAGTAGGATCCGGCCATTCTATGATGGCATTGTTTGAGATTGTTCCGACAATGAAAATCAGCAGTAGTTTTTCCCCTTTACCACTTTCAGGAGCAGATCGGGACAATAACTTAAAAGAAGAACTGGCTACGGTCAGAATATCTTACCGCTTACCTGCAGACAGCATGCAGAGGCAATCTTTGTTTCGTGCACCGTATGAGTATCAGGAATTTAAAGACCTGCCGCAATGTCTGCGTTTCGCTTCTTCCGTAGCGATGTTCGGTTCGCTGCTGAAAGAATCTGCCTACTCCAAAAAGATGAGCTGGACCGATACGATCATCATCGCCCATGAATCGTATGATCAACAGGATCCTGTTCAAAAGGAATTTGTTACCATTATTGAGAAAGGGAAAAAGATCTACGCCAGAAACAGAAAAAAACGTTTCGGTTAAGCAAACATTTCTCTAACCTTATCAAAAAAGCTCTTATCCGATTTTTCCGGTTGGGGATGAAAATTAGGAGAGCTGCTGATCTTCTCCAGTGCATCGCGTTCTTCAGCAGATAAAGTTTGCGGTGTCCATATATTTACTGAGATCAGCTGGTCGCCTTTTTCATACGAATTAACGGCAGGAAATCCTTTTCCTTTCAATCTGAATATTCTACCGCTCTGCGTACCGGGTGGTATTTTTATTTTCGCCCGTCCATCTATTGTAGGTACTTCCACCTGTATGCCGAACACTGCATCTGTAAAGGAGATGTGCAGTTCATGACCAACGTTTAAGCCATCCCTGTGTAATTCTTTATGCTGCTCTTCTTCTATCAGAATTAAAAGATCCCCGTTCGGTCCGCCGCGTTCTCCGGCATTACCACGTCCGCCCACACTCAGCTGCATGCCCTCCTGAACGCCTGGCGGAATATCGATAGAAACTGTTTCTTCCCCATACGTTCTTCCTTCTCCTTTGCACACACCGCATTTGGCGGTGACGGTGGTGCCCTCGCCGCTACAGGTGGGGCAGGTGGCAACCGTCTGCATCTGACCCAGAAAAGTATTGCTGACTTTTCTTACCTGTCCACTACCCCCGCAGGTGGTACAGGTTTGTACACTGCCCTTATCCCGGGCTCCGCTACCGGAACAGGTAACACAGGAGATATACTTTTTTACTTTGATCTGCTTGGTAACCCCTTTAGCGATCTCTTCAAAATTGAGTTTAATTTTTACCCGTAGGTTACTGCCTCTTATGCCGCGGCTTCTGGTACCACTTCTTCTTCCACTTCCTCCAAAAAAACTGTCAAATCCGCCATCGCCGAAGATGTCCCCAAACTGGCTGAAGATATCATCCATGCTGGAACCCTGCTGGCTACGTCCGCTGCCACGCATTCCGGCATGCCCAAACCGGTCATACTGTGCTTTTTTTTCGGCATCGCTAAGCACTTCATAAGCCTCCGCCGCTTCTTTAAATTTTTCTTCTGCCGCTTTGTCTCCCGGATTGCGGTCAGGATGAAATTGCATAGCAACTTTGCGGTATGCCTTTTTTATCTCTTCAGCAGCAGACGACTTTGAAACGCCTAATATCTCGTAATAATCTCTTTTTGTCATGTAATACGCTTATTTTCCGACCACTACTTTTGCAAACCGGATGATCTTATCGTTCAGGAAATATCCTTTCTCCACTTCAGCCACTACTTTACCTACAGCATCAGCAGCTGGGGCCGGAATTTCAGTAATAGCCTCGTGTATATCTGCATTGAAATCCGTACCCAGACATTCCATAGGCCTAAGCCCACGTGCCTGCAGAGTGCTTCTTAATTTGTTAAAAACAAGGATAATTCCTTCCCTGGCAACATTGACATCTCCGCCACTTTGTATCTGTTTTTCTGCTCGTTCACTGTCATCAAGTACCGTCAATAAAGAACTAATGACATCTTTTCCAGCCGTTTGGATCAGTTCCAGTTTTTCTTTGGCGGTTCTTTTCCGGAAATTGTCATAATCGGCAACCAGCCGGAGATATTTATCTTTCTGCTCATCAAGCTGCAGCTGTAGCCCAGTGAGTTCCAGGCTAAGGTTATCTTCCTCCGTAGTTTCTGTATTTGCGTTAAAGGATTCCCCTGCATCTTCCAGGTTCGGTGTATCCGGCATATCTTTTTCTTCCATAGCTTAAAATTGTCTGCAAAGTTAAGCTTGTCAAGAATGCTGCCAAGCACATTTTGAAGTCAAAATGTCTGTTTTTATCTGAATTGTTAGATTTATGAAAATTGTATCCTTATATGAAGGATTAAGAGAGATTGGATAACACCATAAAAAGAAAGCTGAACCACTCAAAGGAGAGAAATACGTTACTTAGAAACCTGGAATTTACCCGAATCGATAATTTTACCGTTCCGGTCCCTGAGCTGGAATATATACACTCCACGATAGAAATCTCCCAGATTGACTATTGTTTTAGGAGTAACATTCGAAAGTTCAAACACTTTTTTACCTACAAAACTAAAGATCTGGAAAGAATAGGATTTATCGTATTCTTTTTGAAAATCAAAATTGATGACTGAGGTAGCAGGGTTAGGGTAAAATTTAATGATATGAGAAATAACATCGCGGTCAGCAACGGGGGAGGGTCCTGACTGGCTTCTGGCCTGAAGCGCAGTAAATAAAATAAAAATTAACCCGTAATACATCTTCATGACAGACAATAGTTTGCCGTTTGAACCCAAGATATTTCGTTTGTCCCGTAATTACAATACATGTAGCAAATTTCTTTCCGGTATTTCCTAATATAGGTTAAATCCTGAATCTGGTTACTGAATTAAGATAAGGGTAAACAGGATTTTATCAGTATTGCTGCTATAACGGTTGATGAGCCCGATATATGCGAAAGAGATCCGGAAAGCTTTCTGCTGGCTAACCTTTTTGAAACAGTAGTGATAAAAGGGGCGCTTTTTCGCAGTACCGGAGGTAAATGGCGAATATTCTACTGATTTTTTCTCAAATGCAAAATATTCTTGCCAGTGGTACCTTTCATTTCTGCTGCCACATAATCAATTTTGGTATTTGTTATTTTCCAGGTACCATTTAGTCTTTTTAGGGGAGCGGCATCAGAGGGGAAACTGGAACTGATGGAATAATTCTGGTAGTCGCTTGTCCAGATACCTTCTGTTGAAATAGTATCTTTTTTTCCGGAAACTGTGCCGTTTTCATGAAACTGAAAGGTGTACCCCGAAAATTCATCCGTCACGATGGCCGGACCTTCCTGAAAATCCTCTACATGCCATTGGCCGTTGGTCATTGCTTCTACCAGACGATCTTTTTTTTGCGCCTGAACTAGTTTCTTACAAGAGCCAAAGAAGAAGCAGGCAAGTACGAGAAATACGGAGACGGTTTTCATAGATTCAATCAAATTCACCCTAAAAGTGCCAAAAGTTTCTGGCATTGTCAAGCGTATACCGGGTTTTTTTAAAGCCCGGCAAGTTTAACGATACCTGCTAAGCCGAAAATTTTGTGTTATAGGGGAACTGGTCTGATTCAGAGGGCAAAATCAAACCAGCATTCTCAGGGGTTCTTCCAATAATCCCTGAAGTGTTTGCAGAAAGGCCGAACCGGTAGCGCCATCCACCACGCGATGGTCGCAGCTTAACGTCAGTTTCATCCTGTTGCCGGGAACCACTGCACCTTTTTTTACTACAGGCACCTGCTGTATCGCACCTACTGCCAGGATGCAGGAATCAGGAGGGTTGATAATAGCTGTAAACTGGTCGATTCCAAACATACCCAGGTTTGAGATGGTAAATGTATTTCCCTCCCATTCCGCTGGTTGTAATTTCTTATCTTTTGCTTTTTTTGCCAGGTCTTTTACTTCTGTGCCAATCTGAGAGAGCGATTTGGTATCTGCAAAACGAACCACAGGAACCAGCAGCCCTTCTTCTACTGCCACGGCTACTCCGATATTTACATGATGATTGTACCTGATCTTATCGCCCAGCCAGCTGCTGTTCACTTTCGGGTGCAGCTTCAGTGCTACGGCACACGCTTTCACCACCATATCATTGAAGGATATTTTGACCGGAGAAACTTCATTTATTCTCGTTCTGCTTGCTACTGCATTGTCCATATCTACCGAAATCGTAAGGTAAAAATGAGGTGCGCTAAACTTGCTTTCGACAAGGCGTTTGGCTATGATCCGACGCATCTGAGATACGGGAATTTCATCAAAGCCGACCTCACCTGCTGCTGCGAGTGATCTTTGTGCCGTGGCACTTTCTGTTTTGGGTGCTTCTTTAGCAGAAGGAACAAAACCATCCACATCTTTTTTAATAATTCTGCCGCTGTCTCCACTTCCATGCACGTCAGCAATATTAATTCCTTTTTCTGCAGCCAGTTTTTTGGCAAGGGGAGAAGCCTTCACACGTCCATTAAGATCGGCCTGTCCATTGTGTTCACCTTCAACAGGCGCAACTGCTTTCGATGGGGCGGATTCTACCGCCAATTGCTCTGCATTGGATTCAGAAGGCACCATGATCGCTTTATCCGCAGGATGACTTCCCGTTTTAGAAGCGGAAACAATTTTTTCTACATCTACTCCGTCACCACCAATAATGGCCAGTAGTTCATTTACCGCAATCTTTTCACCTTCTTTTGCGCCGGTGTACAATAATTTACCTTCTTTGTAACTTTCCAGCTCCATAGTAGCCTTATCTGTTTCGATGTCTGCAAGCACATCTCCTTTTTTTATAGTATCGCCCACCTTTTTATGCCATGCCGCAATCACTCCTTCAGTCATCGTATCACTAAGGCGGGGCATAAGAATCACTTCTTCCATTTTAGAAAGATCTGTTGCTGCTATGGCAGGCTGAGGTTGGACAGGTTTAGGTGCTTCTTTCGGGGTATCTGCAGGTTTTTCCTCCACAGATGCCCCTGTTTCGGTTTTAGCGCTTCCTCCTGTGTTCTCTTTTATAACGTTTGAAATATCTTCTCCTTTGGTTCCAATGATTGCCAGCAGGTCGTTCACCTGAAGTTTACCGCCTTTTCCGGCTCCTATATGCAGGAGAATGCCATCCTTATAACTTTCCAGTTCCATGGTGGCTTTGTCTGTTTCAACTTCTGCCAGCAGGTCCCCTTTTTTGACTGCATCTCCCACATTTTTATGCCATTCCGCAATCACCCCTTCGGTCATCGTATCGCTCAGTCGGGGCATTAATATCACTTCAGCCATATTAGAAATTCGATTTGAGTGGTGAAATTAATCAAAATGAATCAAACAATACTTCAATCCATCAATAATCAAGTTCCAGTTTTAAGCTATCCTTCAGTTCTTTTACTAAAGGGTAATGTTCTATCATAGCGTTAAACTGTTCTTTTTTTGATATTATCTTTTCTTCCGGAGCAGTCTCTGTGGGACGATCGGTTATTTTTACGGCGAAATGAAGGGTTTTGTTGCAAAAGTTTTTCTGCAGATGTTCCGATAACACCCTCTTCTCCTGCTCGATAAATTTTTGTTCCAGGTTGTTATTGGAGAGCACTTCAAAACTGTTGATGGAAAGGATGGTCAGAGAGGCCATCTTAAAACTTTGTTCGGCGGGATTGCGCGCGTCCTTCAGCAACTGAGTATACTGTTCCCATGCCTCCTGCAATTTAGATGCAGTTAATTCAATCACTGCTTCTGCAGGATGACTAATGGCCCTGTCCGCAATTTGTTTACGGATGCTGTCCAATCTTCCTGTACGGAAGACCGCTGGTTTTTCAGGTGCCGCCGGTTCTTCCATCTGAGGTTCAAAATACGCTTCCGTAATTATTTCGGCTGATTTTTTAGCTGGCGGAGCTTTTTCAATTGGTATAGCCGGTTTTGCTTCTGCCGCCTTCACAGGCTGCATGGACGGAATGTTTCTGAAAGCAATTGGTTTTGCCTGTTCAGTCCGTTTTTTTTTACTGAAACCCTCCCCATTTGCGCTTAGTTCGATCGCCTGCATTAAATAGGTAAGCCGGATTAATGCGAGCTCTACATGAAGTCTTTTATTGCGTGCAGATTTAAAATTAATTTCTGTCTCGTTCAGGATGCTCAACGCACTGATCAGGTAACCTGCAGATATGTTTTTTGCGCTGGAAATATAGCGTTCTTTAAAGCGCTCCACTACCTCAAGCAGCACAGCAATTCTTTCATCTTTACTAATCAGCAGGTTGCGGAGAAATTCTGAAAATCCGTTCAGCACCAATTCTTCCTCAAACCCCTTTCTATTGATATCATCAAACAGCAGCATTACTTCTGCAAGATCCTGCTGCTGCATGCTGTCCATCATTTTAAAATAATAATCAGCATCCAGAATGTTCAGATGTTCGAGCGTATGGGCATACGTCACTTCTCCATTGGTAAAACTTACAATTTTATCGAGTATGCTTAATGCATCACGCAGGCAACCTTCACTTTTCTGGGCTATAACCTGCAATGCAGCTTTTTCAGCATGGATATGTTCTTTTTCAATGATCTGCTGCAGGTGGCCGACAGTATCATTAGTAGTAATCCTTTTAAAATCAAATATCTGGCAGCGGCTTAAAATGGTAGGTAATATCTTGTGTTTTTCTGTCGTTGCAAGAATAAAAATAGCATAGGGCGGAGGCTCCTCCAGTGTTTTTAAAAATGCATTGAATGCATTAGAACTGAGCATGTGTACCTCATCAATAATATAG
The DNA here is from genome assembly GCA_043753245.1 of Chitinophagaceae bacterium. Taxonomy (GTDB): domain Bacteria; phylum Bacteroidota; class Bacteroidia; order Chitinophagales; family Chitinophagaceae; genus Flavitalea. The sequence goes on along the minus strand of JAYUXA010000052.1, from coordinate 7,478 downwards.
ACCTTGTATTCTCCGGCCTGTGGTGGAAAGCGTACCTGATCTACCAGGCTCCGGATATCATCAACCGAATTATTACTGGCAGCATCGAGTTCATGTATATTCAGAGAAGTTCCTTCATTAAAAGACACGCAGGAATGGCATTCGTTGCAGGCTTCCCCATCGGACTGCTGATTTTCACAATTAATACTTTTGGCCAGTATCCTTGCACAGGTGGTTTTGCCCACTCCCCGGGGACCGCAAAATAAAAATGCATGCGCAAGCTGTTTGTTCTTTATAGCATTTTTAAGTGTGGTGGTGATATGGTTCTGTCCAACTACCGTATCAAAGGTTTGCGGACGATATTTTCTCGCCGAAACAATGAATTTGTCCATGCTGCAATTTAAGAAGGTTTCCCGCAAAGCCACGAAGAAATAGCAGGAACAGGACCGGATAATTTCTCATATCCTGTACCTGAATGGATGTATAAAACTTAAAAAACAGGATGTGGTTTAAATTCTTTCATGCGGTCAAAAAGGTACCGGTAGGTGATCAGTCTGCGGCTGCGGTACGTGCCCAGAGCTATCGCCACATTCATCATTTTAGGATTAAACTCCCCGATCCACTGCATTTCGTAATCTTCATACAAGTCCTTTCCCTGAATGATCTTCGCGCCCTCCATGATCATAAAAGAATCCACTCCTGATCCCTGCCATTCGGGGACCACACCAAACACAAGGCCCGTGAATTTTGTACATTTCTTAGTTGCCTTTACCCAGAGAAATTTTAATTTTCCATACAGGTCGAACCGGCCATCCAGATATTTAAACCACTGGTTTAGATCCGGAAGGTTTATCCAAATAGCGATAGGCTCTTCTTTATTATAGGTAAACCACACTATGCGCTCGTCCATTACAGGTTTCATCTGTCTGAACATCTTCAGGACCACTTCTTTTTTGATCTCCTTCAAACCGCCATGCCCCGCCCAGGCTTTATTGTATACTATTGTAAAATCGGAAGCGAATTTTTCCAGGTTGGACTTGTCAATATGTCTGGCGTGGATATCCTGATTTTGGGCAATAAGTGCATGACGTTCATAGAATTTCGGGTCTAATTTATCGCGTACTTTCAAGGCAAAGCAGATCTGGTTAAAGTACAAGCGGAAGCCATAGTTTTCCATCAGCTGCTGATAGTATGGCGGGTTGTAGTTGGTGCAATATGCAGGTGGCTTAAATCCTTCTACCAGCAAGCCCCACCAGCGATCCCTTTCGCCGCAGTTGATGGGCCCGTCCATAGCTTCCATGCCTCTTTGCAGCAGCCAATGCTTAGCTACATCGAATAATTTTTCTGCCGCTTCCTGGTTGTTGATGCACTCGAAAAAACCTACTCCTCCAACAGGAACATCATCGCCGCGGTTTTTATATTTTTTATTGACAAATGCAGCAATGCGGCCAATAAGCGCACCGTCGCTTTCTTTAAGTACCCACCGGGTGATCTCTGCATGCCGTAATGCCTTGTTTTTTTTACGGTCAAAAACCTCATTAATGTCTTTGTCGAGCGGCCTGATGTAATTAGGATCTCCACGGTTTACAATCACACTTACCTTTAAAAATTGTTTTGCTAAGGAACGATCGCTCACCTCGGTCAGTTGCATGTGGGCTTTTAGGCAAATTTAATGTACAGAACGAGACGGGTATTTTTTTTATAAACTATATCAGAGTTCACTGGCTGTCCCTTACCTTTGCACCCGCAAAACTCTTAGAAAAATATGCCAAACGTTGGTAAGATCAAGCAAATCATCGGGGCGGTTGTAGATGTGCAGTTCAATGGTAAACTTCCTGAAATTTATAATGCCCTGGAACTTAAAAGGTCCACAGGAGAGACGCTGATACTGGAAACTCAGCAGCATCTCGGGGAAGACAGTGTTCGCTGCATAGCCATGGATGGCACAGAGGGGCTCGTCCGTGGAATGGAAGTGGTGGATACCGGTTCGCCTATTACCATGCCTACCGGAGACGCTATTAAAGGTCGTCTTTTTAATGTTACCGGCGATCCGATAGATGGTCTGCCAGCAGTATCCAAAGCAAACGGAAGGTCTATTCATAACAAACCTCCGATGTTTGAAAACCTGAGCACGGCAACCGAGATCCTGCTCACAGGAATTAAGGTTATCGACCTTATCGAGCCCTATGCAAAAGGTGGTAAGATTGGATTGTTTGGTGGAGCAGGAGTAGGTAAAACAGTGCTTATCCAGGAACTTATTAATAATATTGCCAAGGCATATAGCGGTGTATCTGTATTTGCCGGTGTGGGAGAAAGAACCCGTGAAGGAAATGACCTGATGCGTGAAATGATCGAAGCCGGTATTATGAATTACGGCGAAGAGTTCAAACACAGCATGGAGAATGGCGGATGGGACCTCAGCAAAGTAGATATGAACGAGCTGAAAGAGTCAAAAGCTACCTTCGTTTTCGGACAAATGAATGAACCACCAGGCGCCCGTGCACGTGTGGCACTCAGCGGACTGACCATTGCAGAATATTACCGCGATGGAGATGGCCAGGGTCAGGGACGCGACATCTTATTCTTTGTAGATAATATCTTCCGGTTCACTCAGGCAGGATCAGAAGTTTCCGCCTTACTCGGCCGTATGCCTTCAGCTGTAGGATACCAGCCTACGCTGGCAACAGAAATGGGCGTAATGCAGGAACGGATCACCTCTACAAAAAATGGCTCGATCACTTCTGTTCAGGCGGTTTATGTGCCTGCGGATGATCTTACCGATCCGGCTCCTGCAACTACTTTCGCTCACCTGGATGCAACAACGGTATTAAGCCGTAAGATTGCGGATCTGGGTATCTATCCGGCTGTTGATCCGTTGGATTCCACTTCAAGAATTCTTACTCCGCTGATTGTTGGTGATGCGCATTATAATTGCGCCAACAATGTGAAACTGATCCTTCAGCGCTATAAAGAATTGCAGGATATCATCGCCATTCTGGGTCTGGATGAATTAAGCGACGAAGACAAACAGACGGTTTCCAGAGCGCGTAAAGTACAGCGTTTTCTTTCACAACCCTTTCATGTTGCGGAGCAGTTTACGGGCCTTAAGGGGGTACTCGTTCCTATTGAGGAAACCATAAGAGGCTTCAATATGATCATGGACGGCGAGGTGGACGATTACCCGGAAGCTGCGTTTAATCTTGTGGGAACGATCGATGATGCTATAGAAAAAGGTAAAAAATTAATTGCCCAGGCACAGGGATAGTTTCTACTGGTCTGTATTTTTAAGAAAAATCATCTGCTTCTAAAAAGCAGTATACACCTATCATGACACTTGAAATATTAACTCCTGAAAAAAAATTGTTCAGCGGAAATGTATACGGTGTTCAGCTTCCGGGAATCTCCGGGTCGTTTGAAGTACTGGACAAACACGCTCCAATCGTTAGCGCACTCAAAGCAGGAAGATTAAAAGTTTTGAAGGATAAAAATACCCATGTGAATTTTTTTGATATTCAAAGTGGGTTTGTAGAAGTTATCAATAACAGTGTAACCGTGCTGGTGGAAGGAGCGGTATCCGTTGAAGCTCAGTAAAGCGGAGACAACATATGGCAAAGGTTGCATTACTATATTTGGAAAAGTCTCCGGTTAAAGATCCGGGGACTTTTAATTTAGCTGGGGGTCAGTCGGATAATTGACCATTTTCGTGTATTCTTCTCCAAGCTCTTTTACGGCATCTTTCCATATTTCAGAATGGATGGGATGAAATACTATCTTTCGGGTGGCTTCTGCGGTTAGCCAGGAATTTTGAGCCATCTCCTCTAAAAGCTGCCCTTCGGACCATCCTGAATAGCCAATAAAAAAGCGGATATTATCCCTGTCAATAGTCCCGTTTTGAAGGAGTTGAACCGCCAGTTCAAAATCACCTCCCCAGTAAATGCCGTTGATGACCTCATAACTTCCGGGTATCTCTTCGGGGTATTCGTGCAGAAAATGAATGGTATCCATCTGAACAGGTCCTCCGTAATAAACGGGAATCTTCAGATCGTCCACATTATTCATCAGTTCATCAAGATTATGGTCATATTTGCGGTTAAGTACAAAACCAAAACTGCCCTGCTCCTGATGATCGCATAGGAAGATGACTGTTCTGCTAAAATTCAGATCTTTTAAAAACGGCTCAGCGATCAGCAATGCTCCTGGTGCGGGTTTCATCATACTTGTAAATTAAAACTTTTTTATGAGTGGGCAATTGCGGTCAGTGCGAACTGTTCCTTAAATTTGTTTTAGTGAAAAAAATTTTTCCTGTCATCATCGTTTTGATCAGCCTGTCTTTAATAGGGATCATTTATATTCAGTACAACTGGATCGACACCATGCTGGTGAATAAGCAGGAAGAATTCCGGTGGAAGGTGATCATCGCTTTGCGTGATGTGGGCGATCAGCTGGTGGAGCAAAAATCTCCTATTCCTTCCCTTAAAAATTACCGCTCCAGGCCCGGATTTAATTTTCCCTCCGATCAGTTTCAACGGGAGCTCATGAGGCCGGCATCTATCGCTCAAAAGTTTACTGCCTTTGAGGTAGAGGAAAAACTTCGCAAGTCAATGAATACCCAGGGACTTAAAAATATTCCTTTTGAATTTGCGATAATTGGCGATATGGGTTCCCTGTATTACGAATATGAATTGCAGTCAAAAGATTTTCAGGCACAGTTTGAGGATTCTATTAATAATATGCAACTGCACATCCCCATTCAGCCTCCTACCGGATCGGATCTGGAAAACCTTGTACCCCCTGAAGAAGTAATTATGGTGGTCCCGGACATTAAGGCTATTGTATTCCGGCAGATGCGCTGGATGATCGTGGGGGCAATATTTTTCACTTTAATGATCATCAGTGCTTTTTATATTACGGTTTATGCACTATTGCGACAGAAAAAACTGAGCGAAATAAAAAATGACTTTATTAATAATATGACGCATGAATTTAAAACACCCCTGGCCACTATTTCTCTTGCGGTGGATGCGCTGAGAAATAATAAAGTGATCGAGGACCGGACCCGGATGGATTATTTCAGCGGTATTATAAAGGAAGAAAATAAGCGGATGAATAAACATGTTGAAACCATATTGCAGGCGGCATTGATGGACAAACAGGAAATTCAGCTGAGCAGGGAAGTAATTCACATGCATCAGATTATTACCGATACGGTTTCTAATTACACCCTTCAATTGCAGGAGATAAAAGGAAAAATAGAATTAAAATTAAATGCAGTAAATGATCGTATCAACGGCGATGAAATACACCTCAAAAATTTAATTTCCAACCTGATCGATAATGCGGTGAAATATTCAAAGGAAAAACTCGTACTTAAAATAACCAGCAATAACGCCGGTAAAAATCTTATACTGAAATTTGAGGATAACGGTATCGGTATGAGCAAGGAAACGGTGAAAAGAATATTTGAAAAATTCTTTCGCGCCCATACCGGCAATCTTCATAATGTAAAAGGTTTTGGTCTTGGTCTGAGTTATGTGAAGAGTATTATCGATGCGCACGATGGCCGTATCAAAGCGGAAAGTACAATTGGTAAAGGATCGTGTTTTACATTGGAAGTACCGCTATTAAAACAAAAAATTACTGCCGAAATAGCAGACACGCATCTCCATAGCTAAGAAAACGAAACTCATTTTTCAGGGCATATTCATAGGCACTTTTCCACTGCTCTCCTATAAATGCAGACACCAGCAATAATAAAGTGGATCCTGGCTGATGAAAATTGGTAATCAGGATGTCTACCATTTTGAATGGATATCCCGGTGAAATTAAAAGGCTGGTTTTAGTAACCCAGGTTTTCATTTTATGGGCATCCATGTACTGCATCATTGCAAGCAGGGATGATTTGACAGAAATAATTTCTCCTTCCGGATCGTAGGGCTCCCATTGCAATACCTGCAGTTGGTCCGGCAGCAGATCGGCATTAAGATGCAATTTCCTTCCCAGCCAGTATAGTGATTCAAGCGAACGCAGCGAGGTAGTGCCAACGGCGATAAGCGGGTCATCTGCATGATCGTACAGATTCTTCAGTAGCGGATAGGATATCTCCATAAACTCTGCATGCATTTGGTGGGCACCCATCAATGCGCTTTTCACCGGCATGAAGGTTCCTGCTCCTACATGGAGGGTTACAAAATCTTTATGAATGTTTTTTTGACCTAGGCTGTTTATAAGCGCATCCGTAAAATGCAAACCGGCCGTGGGTGCAGCAACGGATCCTGAATGCTGCGCATAAACAGTTTGGTAACGCCCGGCATCTTCCACCTCTGCTTTTCGCCTGATATAGGGAGGTAAGGGAACAACACCAAACAAATGCAATACCCCGGCAAACGACAGGGTCTCTGAAGTCCAGGTAAACTGTACGGTACAGTACTCCTGGGTTTTTGCAAGCATAGCTGCCCTAAGCTGCACCGGTGCTCCATTCAGGTATGCAACTTTTTCGAGGATCAATCCCGCATTCCATGCAGATGCATTACCTACCAGGCATTTCCAGGTTACCGAAGCCTGTTGCAGAAGTGCGATAGAAATATCTGGATATTGCTCTCCTGGTTCCAGGCAGAACAGTTCAATACCTGCCCCAGTTGGCTTTTGAAAAAGCAATCTTGCCTCTACTACACGCGTATTATTAAATACCATGAGTGCATTTGCAGGCAGGTGGTGCAGAATGTTTTTAAAAAGATCTTCCAAAAAATTACCGCCCTGGCAGATCAACAGTTTAGAACCGTCCCTTTGTCCGGGGGGGCGGGTAGCTATTCTGGCGGAAGGGAGTTCGTACATATAATCTGCTATCTGCAGGTTCCTTGGATCGGTCATTTTGTTGTATTAAAGTATAGAATCACAGGTTTTCCACCTCTATCCACATTTAATCCACAGTAGTTCTACTCATATTTACGGGGTTATGGCCTGAAAGATATACTGGTGGCGGATCTTAGTTGGTTTTTACAATGTGGAAAAATTAAATAAAGCCAATCCTTAATCGAAAGTGGGAAAAAGTGTTATTTTGTGTAAGTAAATTTCAATTTTGATTAATAGTCCTCATAAATGATTGGTTTTCTAGGAGAATACGAAGCAACAATTGATTCCAAAGGCCGCTTTTTGCTGCCTTCGGCGATCAAAAAGAAGTTGCCTGAAGATGCTCCCGGACAGTTTGTGATCAACCGGGGATTTGAAAAATGCCTCACGCTGTATCCTCTGGTTAACTGGAATCCAATATTTGAAGGGTTAAGCAAGCTGAACGATTTTGATCCGAAAGTACGTGAATTCAGAAGATATTTTTTCAACGGAGCAACAGAATTAGAGCTGGATTCTGCAGGACGATTACTGGTGCCGCCCAATTTAAAAGAACATGCCAGTATCGATAAGGATATCGTACTTGTCGGGTCGCTGAAAAAGATAGAGATCTGGGACAAAGCTAAGTATAAAGAGTTCTTTGATACGATGTCGCC
>JAYUXA010000051.1:0-4428 GCA_043753245.1 Chitinophagaceae bacterium | reverse complement strand
GTTTCTTTGAAACCGGGCTGCAAACGCAACAACCCCAGGACCTCCACCCCATTTTTTTTAGGCATCATAATGTCCAGAATGATCAAATCGGGTTTAGTAGCCTTTGCTTTGGTAAGCGCCTCCTCTCCATCTTTAGCGGTGATGACCTCGTAACCTTCTTTGTTAAGGTTATAGCCCAGAATTTCAAGGATATCCGGCTCGTCATCAGCTATCAGGATCTTTTTAGGGCTTGGCTCCATTTTTAAAAAATTTACGCAAAGTTAATTTTCCGCAATCAGCAGACAGGATTAACAAATTGTTAAGTACCTATTCTCTTGTACTTGACCAATTGTCCTGCTCTTAGTATCCGGATGGCTTCTTTGCCCCTTTGTGTATAAGCCTGGGATTAGTTGTATTTTCACGAAGTTATATGCGTCAATGTCTGTTTGTTTTTCTTGTTTTCATACTACCGGTTCTACTGAATGCACAGTCTTCTTACTCATTCAGCATCTCCACGGACAGGATGCTCTTCCATGACCAGGTAGATAAACAACAGAAACAACTTGCCGGTAAAGATGGTGTTTTTAACTACACCGGGGACGAATCTGTTAATCTGCAGATCGAAGATGTGTTTGGCCGTCAGGTGGATGAACTGCAAAAAGAAATTGAATCGGACTCTTCCGTTTCCGGACAGGTTAAAGTCAAAGCACTTAAAAGCCTGGAAACGCTGCTGAGGGGATATGGGCAGCGTAAGAATAAAAAAGATTATCCTGCTTCGATAGCTTCAGCCCTGCTGATTGCTTTTAATGAAGCGCTGTTGCTGGATAGAAAAGGAGAGAGCATCGAACCGGTAATTGCTAAAAACGAATATGGGGTAGGCAAACTATTAGTGGAGTGTTTTATTTTTCCTTCAGAGAATTCAGGTGTGCATTCTTCCAGAATAGTGCTGATTCAAAAATACCTTGAACTGCATCCGGACGAAATACTGACAGAATTGAATAAAAATCCTTCCTTCCCCTTAGCAGATAAGTTTATTCAGATAGCAGCCCATCGTGACATTCGGAAATTATACGATTATGCAGCAGCCAGAAATGCACTAGGTGTTCGTATCCGCAATCATCCGGATTCTCTGGTACGGATGATTGCCACCATTGCTTCCAGTAAAAGCGGACAGCTCTATTTCCCCTTTCTGGATAATTTAATGCAGAATAAAATATCCCTCGCTGATATCGATAAAGTTAAAGACAATGACCTTGCCTATTACCAGCTGATGGTAAAAACAAGGATCGAATACGCACAGCGCCTATTGCCACCCTTTAAAGATTCCGCCATGGGCATGCAGGCACTTACCGACCGGATGAGCATTAAAGCCAGGCAGTATTTTATAAGGGAGATCAACGCCCTTCATACCGTCGAAAATGAAAGCATCCGGTTCAAGCGGCTGGAAGGACTGACTCCTCAGGAATTGTATTATTTAATTGTGCTGGGGGAAGATGAAATTTATACATCCAGTTATCTGAACGTGTATAAAAAAATATTTCAACGCATGACGTTTCCCCGTGGAGATAGTTTATTGCTGAGTGTGAATGGTGATTATTTCAGGAAGTTCATCAAGATGGCCGCCGGGTACAATACGCTGAATGATTTTCTTGGAAAAATGGATAAGGAAAATGCAACCACTACCATCAAAGCATTTGTAATACGGCTGGAGACCACTTCAGGCTTAGAGCAGGCGGTTGATGTGGCAGACTCCTACAGCAGTATCATGGATAAAAATCCGGTACTGGCAAAATACATCTCTTCAGAAGTTAAATGGAACCTTGACCGGAACACTACAGCAAATAATAAAAGAGGTCTCGTGATTTATAATTTGCTGAATGTTTTGTTTCAGTCTGCAGATTCTACCAGCGGGGTAGATGTTTCCAGGCAACTGGGAATTAATTCAGTGTACAGTCAGGATTATAATGCATTGACCGATGATAGCGGCAGAGTGGTGCAGCAGGTATTTTTTTATGGCGATGAAGATAAAGATGGTCAGAACTCTTTCGAAAATTTTATGAAGATGTTCAGGGGTAAGGCCGAATGGAAAGTGGAAATGAATGAAAACTGGGCAACAATTCGTTCGGTCAAAGGCAAACCGGTATGGATATTTGCCAATCGTCCGCTACTGGGTAATGACGATCCGGATGCAAAGGCGCAGGCAAAGCTCAATGATTATTTGGCGGGTAAAAACCTGAAGCCCTCCATTGTTATTCACAGAGGACATAGTTATCATTTACAATATACTTTAAATCAACTGTCTCCCTCTGCTAAAATAGTGGTGCTGGGCTCCTGCGGAGGATATAATAATCTTAATGAGGTACTCACCTTATGTGAGGATGCGCAGATCATTTCATCAAAGCAGGTAGGCACTAAAACAGTGAATGAGCCCATATTGCAGGCTATTAATAATAACCTGGTTGCCGGGAAAAATATCGATTGGATATTCATGTGGAAAAGACTGGAATCAAAATTTAATGATGCTGCTTCAAAAGAAAAATTCAGAGATTATATTCCACCCTATAAAAACCTGGGCGCCATATTTATTAAGGCATACCGTAAATCTATGGGGGAATAGAAATCTGTTTCTCAGCAGGTAACGATGTAAGGCAATTTTCCGCATCATGAGAAGAATTACCTGACCGGGTATCAGGAAGCATACAACGGATGGTAGTACTCAGGGCTGCAGAGCTTTTGAAAATACTTATACAAGTATCAGGAAGCATACCGTGGATGGTAGTAATAATTAAACGTCAGGTGTAGCAGGAAATAATAAATTTGTGAAATGGCCACAACGGGAACGGCGAAGAAAATAGTGGATTATGGTTTACTGAGCAGGGTGCTTCGTTTTGCAGCCCCATACCGGAGCAGGTTTATTCTTTCACTGGTACTGGCAATTGTACTCGCTTTGTTTTCTCCTGTGCGTCCGTACCTGGTTCAGCTCACTATTAATAAATACATCAGGGACGGGGTGCAGGGAACCCAGGAGGTAAAGATCCGCATGGAAGACCTCATCATCTGGATCACCATTATTCAGATCGGGTTACTGCTGGTAGAATCTGCATTACGCTTTTATTTTTCCTTTATAACAGCCTGGCTGGGACAAACAGTAGTGAAAGACCTGCGGGTACAGGTGTATCAAAAAATACTCGGCCTTAATTTATCACAATTCGATTCTACTCCTATCGGCACCCTTACCACCAGGAGCATTAACGATATAGAATCCATCAACGATATCTTTTCGGAAGGGCTTATTCCTATTATAGCCGACCTGCTTTCGATTATCTGTATACTATTTTTTATGTTTTGGATCGACTGGCGGCTCACCTTTATATGTCTTGCTCCATTTCCATTTTTACTTGCCGCTACCTGGGTATTTAAGGAAAGCGTAAACAAATCCTTTATCCGTGTCCGTAATGCGGTGGCGCAGTTAAATGCGTTCGTTCAGGAGCATATTACAGGTATGCAGATCGTACAGGCTTTTGCATCAGAAAATAAAGAATACAATAAATTCAGAAGAATCAATAAAGAACACCGCAATGCCAATATCAATGCCATATTTGCTTATTCTGTATTTTTTCCAATCGTGGAGATCGTGCTTGCAGTAGGTACGGGATTAATGGTGTGGTGGGCAGCTACGCATGCGTATAATTTGCCAGCCCCTGCAGCATCTGCTCTGATTGGAAAAATGGTTTCCTTTTATCTTTGCCTGAACTTATTATTCCGGCCCCTGCGGGTGATTGCCGATAAATTCAACGTGCTGCAGATGGGTATGGTTTCCAGTGAGCGTGTTTTTAAAATACTGGATAACGACGATTACATTAAGGATTCGGGTATTCATGCTCCGGAAACTTTACAGGGAAAAATCGAATTCGACCAGGTTTGGTTTGCTTACACGGGGGACAGATATGTGTTGAAAAATATTTCTTTTAAGGCGGAGCCTGGCGAAACCATCGCAATTGTTGGTCACACCGGCAGCGGCAAAACTTCCATCATCAGTTTACTCAACAGGCTGTATGCAGTGCAGAAAGGCGAGATACGAATAGATGATGTGCCGGTGACTTCTTTTTCTCTGGAAGTGTTAAGGAAGAACATTGGGGTGGTGCTGCAGGATGTTTTTCTTTTTTCGGGCTCTGTGATCGACAATATTACCCTGCGCAATCCGGATATATCACGTGAACAGGTAGTAGAAGCTGCAAAACTCATTGGAGTGCATGATTTTATAATGCAGTTGCCCGGAAATTACGATTACAATGTAATGGAGCGGGGTGGAACATTATCCATGGGCCAGCGCCAGTTGATTGCTTTTATCAGGGCATTGCTGTACGATCCTGCAGTGCTGATCCTGGATGAAGCAACTTCTTCCATCGACACAGAAAGCGAGATGCTGATTCAGAAAGCCATCGATAC
>JAYUXA010000050.1:0-9354 GCA_043753245.1 Chitinophagaceae bacterium | reverse complement strand
CAGGAAGAGTTGGGAGATTTGGGATCGCGCTTGCGAATGTATAAATACTCAGACAATTGTTTTAAAACGCCCATAGTTCAAAGTTAATAATTTCGGGGTTTCCCACCACCATTGGCAACCCTCCTTTTTAATACCTTCGGAATATATCAGCGTGAGCTGATTTATCACCACTATTAAAGATACCCCCTTTCCAGTTTAGAGCTTACAGAAGCTTTTAAATCACGCATTCTGTTCCGGTGATCGATTAAACATTTTGCACTTCAGAATAGTCTGACATAAAAAAAACCACTTATATTTACCCGCATAAATGAGTCCGAGAAGTTTATTCAACCTTATATTAAAGATTCTGGGTATATTTTTCATCCGCAACCTGCTGGATGCGGTCTCCAGATCATTTTCTGTCCTGGTTTATTTTTCTCAATATACTACTCATAAAGAAGCCTGGTTTAATTTTGGCGTAACCATACCCCCACTATTCGTTTTATTACTATTTATATGGCTGCTGATCTTTAAAACAGAATCCGTTATAGACTGGCTGAAACTGGATAAACACCATGCCAGTGAAATAATAGGCATGAAGGTGCATCATTCTGTGGTGCTGAGCATTGCCGTGATCGCTGCTGGCGGATGGATCATTCTAAACGAAGTGCCCGAGTTGCTCAGGCAAATCGGATATTATCTCCAGGAGCGAAAACTGTACGTCCGGATGGCAAGACCCGATATGAGTTCTATGCTGATGTCTGCGGTGCGGTTGTTTTTAGGTTTTGTGGTAGTGCTGTTCAATAATGCAATCGTCAACAGCATAGAGGTTAAGCGCAGAAGAAAGCAAAACTGGTATTGGCCCCTGAGGCTCCCGTTTCAAAAAAAGGTCAAGGTCTAACCTCTTCAGCGCTTAACTGTGGAGGTAAGGTTTTTGCATTGTGGTATGTAAAGACAAACATATGCAACGTATCAACTTCAGTTTAGTATGCCTATTAACAATTTTTGTGATTTCCCTAAGCTCATGTGAAGCCATTGGAGGCATCTTCAAAGCAGGCATATGGACCGGGCTGCTGCTGGTTGTTGCGGTGATCGCGATCATTATATTTATTATCACACGATTTAGAAGTAAGTCCTGATTACGCATAAAATCTGCACGATACAAGACTGCCTTTCCTCATGTTACACCCGCTCTGAAAGAGCGGTATTTTTAGGCATCACTTTGAGGTAAGATTTTGTGCATTAGTGTAATTTTGCGTTACGTTATATATTCATTTCCCGGAGACCCTATTGTCTAAAGGGATTCTGGATAAGTGCATCAGTGAGTAACTTTTTTGTTTTGCAGCAAGGAAATAAAGTCAATCCATTTAATTATTCTATTATTCCATCCGAGTTCTCCTAACGCAAGCTGCCGGTTGTTAAAGTGGTAAAAGTTACTGTCCATTTGTTCAATAAAATCAGTCAGACTTTTTGAAGCAACTGCCGGATCACCAAAATTGGTCACTATTCCCAATGAATGCATTAATACCTCATCTGAGTATCCCGGCGTTTGCTGTTGTGCCACTACAGGTTTGCCGCAGGCAATATAATCATACAACTTTAATGGACTGCCCGGGCTTTTACGAATGGGTTTCACCGGAAGCAGACAAACATCTGCCGCATTAATATAGTCCACTACTGTATGCTGGTCTTTGAAGTCTACAAAAATAATATTGGAAGAAGCATTCTTTTTTAACGACCTGCAGTATCTATTATCCCTGACACCTACTATCAGTAAGGTGTAACCGAACATTTCTTTCCGCTTAAATAGGGCAACCAGCAGATCGGCCCCGTGCCATTCGGACACCATGCCTGAAAACAAAAATACAGACGCATGTTCCGGGAGTTGAAGCCGCTGCCTGCATTCCAGTTTATCCTTAACCCTGAAATCAATGGTGTTTGCACCACTATACGTCCAGGTATAGGGTTTGGAATGATCAGGGGGTCTTAGATACGGATGATTAAAAATAAATGCACTACATAGCCTGTAATTGTACCGCTCACTTAAGTCCAGTATAAAAATCAATGCTTTTTCAATCCAGGTTTTATCCAGAAATTTAAGCTCTCCCCTGATAGTCCCGTGCATTTCAGTGATCACCAGCATGCTTCTTAGCCATAACAGCGTATTAGTGAGGGGTAAGAAAGCCTGACGTTGAATGATTACCGTTTCCCTTGCAATTGCAGAAAGTTTCAGTAACATTTTCAGGTCAAACCAAAAATAATTCAACCATCCAAACCGGTTCACAGGGAGACTAAAAAATCCAACATTTTCCGGACCCAGAAATTTTGTGAGTGCACCAACCTTATCCCGGGTAGCATTATTGCGGCCCGTATTTCTTTCCATACCGTAGCCGGCCAGGTAAACAATTTTTATTTCAGGCATAACTATTGCCAATATAAAGAAAGAAAACAGACACTTGAAAACAACCTTAGTTCTGGGAGCTTCAAACAATCCATCACGTTATTCCTATATGGCAGTAACACGCCTGAGGGCAAAGGATCATGCTGTTGTGGCCGTGGGTAAAAGGCCGGGAAAGATCAGTGACGTGAACATACAAACGGAGATGCCAAAAATTGAACAGCTGGATACGATAACTCTTTATCTGAATGCCGGAAATCAAAAAGAATATTATCCGTTTATATTGGATTCGAAACCTCATAGGATCATCTTTAATCCCGGGGCGGAAAATCAGGAGTTGGTTTTATTGGCAAAAAAAAAGGGTATAAAAACGCTGGAAGCGTGTACCCTGGTGCTTTTAACTACCGGCCAGTACTGAACCAAAAATCAAATATTATGAACATACTACTAAAAGAGTACCCTGGATATTGGAAATAGTCGTACCTCTGTACTCTTCTCTATGCTCCAGTATCTCCGCTGATTAAACCTTTCATTGATTTAATATGAAGCAAACGCTCACTATTATTGTGTGGGGGATCCTGTTGCTGCACACCCAATTGTATGCACAGAATTTACCACTTCCGTCTAACCAGCAAAAGCCGGAGAAGCCTTTACTATTTTCAACGCTGCCAGAGCAATTCAAATGTAATTATGACTCTCTTCAAAAACTATTGGCTGCTGAAATAAATGCGCAAATATCAGTGCAATTATCCAGCCAATTATTATTAGTAGGTCAGGTTGTTGACAAAAGTCAACAAAATGCAGCTCAATTTTCCATGAACATTCGGTTGCGAAATTTCTCAAACGCACTCTTTAATATTTCCGTTCGACTAATGGCAGATAATTCAACTATTATCCAGGGAAGAATACTGCATCCGAAATATGGAGATGTGCTACTGCTGGCGAAAGACAAAAACAATTATTTATTTAAAAAACAGTCTCAGCGATTGTATATGCCTGAATGATAATGTGCAGCCATTCCAAAAAATATAACCTGTCTGCTTTAGTGCTAACCACTTTTTTGGTTCTTGCTTTAACCACTGTTTTCAGCCAGGTTCCTAAATACAACAGTTATAGTGCCGCCAGTGCCACTGTATACCTGGACTTTGACGGTCATATCGTAGAGGGAACTTCCTGGAACTGGGACAGCACCATTCGTGCAAAACCTTCCGGTTTAAATCCAGCTGCCATTAAAGAAGTGTTTAACCGCGTTGCAGAAGACTATCGGATATTTAATATTAACATCACTACCGACAGCTCGGTATATGCAAGAGCGCCGGTTGCAAAAAGAGTCAGGCTGATCGTCACTCCTTCTTCCAGGTGGTACGGAGTAGCAGGAGGCGTTTCCTTTGTCAATTCATTTACCTGGGGTGACGGTACTCCCGGATGGGTATTTACAGACCAGCTCCAATACAATGCAAAATATATCGGGGAAGCCTGCGCTCACGAAGCGGGTCACACGCTGGGTCTGCAGCATCAGAGCACCTGGAATCAATCCTGCTCACTTTTAGCGGAATACGCCCCGGGCAGAGGCACCGGAGAGATAGGCTGGGCACCAATTATGGGTATCAGCTATTATCAAAATGTAACTACCTGGACTATAGGCACCAGTGCAGAAGGATGTTCCATTCTCCAAAATGACATCTATGTGATCGCCAGAGGACTCAATAACATCGGGTTTCGTTCTGATGATCACGCAGGCAGTGTGGCAGCAGCCACCCCGCTGAACGTTTATGGAAATAGTTTTGCGTCAAATGGAATGATCAATAATGCCACAGATGTTGATGTTTTTAAATTTGTTCTTGGCAAACCTGCTTTATTAAAAACTACCATTGCGCCGGGCAATGTAGGCACTGGCAATGCGGGGGCAAATATCGATATTAAAATCAGCCTGGTAAAAAGCAATGGGGATACTATAGGAAGGTATAATCCAAGAACGCTGCTCAGTGCTTCTATAGATACGAACCTGACCGCAGGAACCTACTATATGGTGGTAGACGGTGTGGCCAATCAATTTACCACTGATTACAACAGCATTGGCTATTATACCATAACCGGAGCAGTTGATATAGTGCTGTCCGTGAAAAAACTGGTACTAAAAGGTAATTCAGAAAATAATACCCATCGGTTCAACTGGAACTATGAAGCTAATGAGCCGATAACCCATTCCACTGTGGAGGTTTCGGCTAATGGAATTGATTTTAAAACCATAGGTGAAGTTGCCCCGGCAGTGACCACTTACAGATACTGCCCTCTGGAATCTGGCGCAATGTATTACAGAATTAAAATGCTTACCGATTCCGGTATTGATCCTTACTACTCTAATATTATTTCTCTTCAATCCATCCAGGGCGGAACAATTATCTTGTTTAGCAATACCATTCAGCAATCTGTAACGCTAAGTGTTCCGGGACAGTACTTCTATGAATTGATGGATGGAACCGGCAGATTGTACCAGCGTGGAAAGCTTGCACAAGGATTCAATATGGTGCCGGTAACTAATTATAAAAAAGGAATTATGCTGCTAAAAGTGTACGACAAAAGCAGCCAGCGGGTGTTTAAGTTAATAAAACAATAACAGTCTCTACCCTTGCAATCGATTCGTTTTTTCGGTATATTCGGAAAACCTGTTGATTTATGCAATGGAGAAAATTTAATGGCGATCCTATCGAATTGCCTATTATCGAAGCAGTAGAAAATGCTATAAAAAGAGAAACAGCAAATGGATACCGCCTGAAGGTATGCATAGGAACCGACTCTCAGGTGAAGGGCCCTGAAACAGAATTTGCTACTGTAATCGTTTTTTTAAGAGAAGGCCATGGAGGATTTATGTTCATCCACAATGAAAAGTCAAAATTAGTATACAGCATCAAAGAACGAATGTTGGTAGAGGTGGCAAAAAGCATTGAGATCGCCTATGAGCTTTGCAATTTATTCACAGTTTATGATGTAGAGATGGAAGTGCATGCCGACATTAACACCAACCCTCAGTTCAAGAGTAATGATGCTCTGAAAGAAGCGATGGGATACATTCTCGGGATGGGCTTTGCCTTTAAAGCGAAACCAGAAGCGTTTGCCAGCAGCAGCTGCGCTAATAAAGTGGTCAATTAACCTTCGACTCTATAAAGTCGAGAATTTTATCCCTTCCTTGTTTTTTAAGCGCGCTGCTTACGAAATGCTGGGGCAGAAATTGCCAGGTCTCCCGCATTTTTTCAAGGAATGATTTAACATTCATGCTTACCACTTTTTGGCTTTCCTTGTCTGCTTTTGTGAAAACAAGAGTAAAGGGAATTTCCCATTTTCCCAATTGGTTCACAAATTCAATGTCAATCTTTTGAGGAGAGTGGCGGGCATCCAGCAGTACGAAAATATTGACCAGGTTTTCTCTTTTTCTTAAATAATTCTCAATCATCTGTTCCCAGCGGTTGCGCGAATTCTGAGAAACTTTTGCAAATCCGTATCCAGGTAAATCGACCAGGAACCACTGTTTATTGACTATAAAATGGTTGATAAGCTGCGTTTTACCTGGCGTACCGGATGTTTTGGCAAGTTTATGATTATCTACCAGCATGTTGATCAGAGATGATTTTCCCACATTACTGCGCC
Organism: Chitinophagaceae bacterium; assembly: GCA_043753245.1. Classification (GTDB taxonomy): domain Bacteria; phylum Bacteroidota; class Bacteroidia; order Chitinophagales; family Chitinophagaceae; genus Flavitalea. The sequence goes on along the minus strand of JAYUXA010000050.1, from coordinate 3,332 downwards.
CGATAAAAGCGAACTCAGGCTTGTCAGGTGCGGGAGCCATAGTAAGATCTGGGCTGCTAATAACATATTCCGCGGTTTTGATGAGCATGAGGCGAAGGTAATAAGGTTTGGTATCTTTGCAGGCATGTCGAAATATCTGCACGATAAGGTAGTGCCCTATAAGGATTCAGAAAAGACAAAAAAGCAGCAGGTTGCTGCAATGTTTGACAACATCGCCTACCGGTATGATTTCTTAAACCGTTTTCTTTCGGGAGGAATTGATATCCTCTGGAGAAAAAAGCTGATTGCACAGCTCAAAGATCTTCCCGGACTGATAACTTCAGATAGAGGCCGTAAAAATGCAGTCCATATTCTGGATGTAGCCACTGGAACGGGAGATGTAGCGATCATGACCTGGAAGGCACTTCAACCAGCAAAAATTACCGGCATAGATATTTCAGAGGGAATGCTTGAAATAGGAAAACAAAAAATTATCAGGCAGTTGTTAAATACTCATATAGAGCTAAAACAGGGCGATAGTGAGGCAATAAACGCTGAACCCGGTTCGTTTGATGCCGTAACGGTAGCTTTTGGGGTCAGAAATTTCGAGCATCTTGAAAAAGGACTCTCCGAAATCCTGCGGGTCTTGAAACCTGGAGGAAAACTGGCAGTGCTCGAATTTTCACAACCTAAAGGCTTTATCAGGTGGCCGTACCAGTTATACATGAAATACCTGGCACCCGGATTTGGAAAACTTTTTTCCAACAATAAGGATGCCTATAAATATTTACATTCATCCGTTAAAGCATTTCCTGAAGGCGAAACATTTCTACACATTTTACAAAAAGTCGGATTTAAAGACACTACATTAAAAACCCTAAGCCTGGGAATATGCACAATATATTGCGGAAAAAAAATAGCTGTTTAAGGAATTTGCTTTGCGGAGGATTGCTGATCATGGCACTGAGCTCCTTTGGACAGGATGAGCTTAACCTTCCCAACCATGATGATAAACGTTTTTTCATTGGTATCGGGGTGATGTACAACAGTTCGCGGTTTGCCCTAACGCAACATCCGCGTTTTTTGGCTTCGGACAGCATTCTGTCTGCCAATCCTCTTAGTTCGGGTGGGATCGGTCTGGCAGGCATGAATAACTTCGTGATCTCCCCAAGATTCTCTTTGCGTGTTATTCTGCAGTTTATGCTTTCCTCTAAAAATCTGGAATATACCCTCAAATACCCAGACCCATCAAAGGACGAGACGGCTACCATGATCAAACGAGTGGAAACTATTGCCTGCGGGTTACCTGTACACCTGAAGTTCCGGTCAGACCGGATCGATAATTTCCGGGTTTATGTATTCGGCGGTGGAAAGTTTGAATTTGATCTTTCTTCCAATGCCAAGGCGCAAAAAGCGGATGACCTGGTAAAACTTAAGCCCTATACATTGGGAGTAGAGGCTGGGATAGGATTTAATTTTTATTTCCCTGTATTTATTCTTTCTCCTGAAATAAAAATAAGCAATGGCATAAACAACCTGCACAGCCGCGATCAGCAATTGAAATTTTCTTCTGCTATCGATAAGCTGAATTCGAGAATGATCGTATTCTCCTTAATTTTTGAAGGATAATTGAAACGCATTCAATAATCATATTCACGGCGAAACACGTTTAACCGCAGACCTATGGTTATCAGTACTGTATTTTTTTCAGCACTATAATTTTCTGCCACCCTTAGTTTTCTGACCAACACAGAACCATCAATAAAAAAATTCTCTTTTAATTCATAACTCGCCAGCAGTTGCGCATTTAATCCCAGTGAAGAAATTCCACTTGGAAGAGAATACCCATAATCTCCTCCTGAGCGTGTAGTATACAATTTAAATATATTGCTGCCATAATTGACAGAAGCAGAAGAATCAAGCCCCTGTTTCCAATAAATTAACCGGGCCGATGTGGTTAAACGGTTCAGTGGCTGGTATCTGATAATGCCGATCACTTCTATAAAATTTGCACCAAGCGGATGAGCCAGTGGCTGGTTATAATGGCTGTAATCGTCTGTAGAATCATAATGCGAATAGGTAAAAGGGCGCACAATATTTACTTCACCCTGGACATCAAGATTAGGTATGTTCAGCAAGTCTGTATACTTAGCACCCAGCTGTACACCAAATTTGTTCCCAAACCATCCGTTACGCGCAGTGAGTTCCCTGATTTTTAATTCATCAAACAACAATTGTCCGTATAATTGTACGCGTTTTAACAGGTTGGCTTTAAAATCCACCCCCACGAAACCATTATCAGGACTATTGTTTTGCTTCTCGGCTGTTCTTAAAAAGATGACCGGGTTAAGGTAGGAAAGATCAAAATGATTTTTTCTGCCAAAGACAACGGATTCGAATAAACCAACAGTAAGCCACCGGGTGGCATTTAAACTGAGATGGTGAACAGCAGCATATTTTTTATCCAGCAGCTGATCGGTACTGCGTACTCCGGCGGGAAACTGAGGGTTCAGTTCCATAAAAATATTCTCGTAATTAAGCTTCCATATCCTGGTATTTATTTTTAGAAAAAGGTAATTGGAAGAATAGTCGCTGAGAAACAAACTACGGTAGCCGTTTCCAATAAAATTCTTATCATACGCAAATTGGAAGTCAATGTATTTTGCAGCGTTAAAGGTAATCCCTCCACGCGCATCGGAATAGTCCACTCCGCTAACCTTATACTCGTTATACCGCCCATTGCCCGGCACCGCCCTGAATGCGCCTATACGATCCTGTACAAACAATGGTGTACGTTCGAGATTCTCTGTCAGGTAGGTGTAGAAGCCGATACGTTCTGCGATCAGGCCTCTGATCGTAATACCACGTGTATTTAAAAAGATTCTTTGCCCATTATCATTTTCCTTCGACTGCTGAAACTGCAATACAGGATTTATAGAAAGAAAAAAATCTTTTTCATTTACCTGTAAAAAATCGGCTTTGTTTTTATAGACCGTTTTCCACAAACTCCGTTTGCTTTGAAAATCCGATTGATCACCTTTCACCCATTCGGTATTGTTCATCAGCAGATGCCGGATATTATAACGGTCTGCGGAAGAAAGAGGAAGTTGATTGATGCCATAAAGGGAATCCGCATATTGCGCCACTTCAGTGGTCATTTTCCTGCTGAACGGTTTTGGAGTAGACACATTTAATGATGAGTAGGATTGAAGCTTTATCTCCAGCCGCTCCAGAAGTTGTGCATGTTTACTTCCTAATGGCAGATAGGTGGATTGTGCGTTTAACACCGGTATTGGGGATATAAAAACGACAACAACGGAAAGCAGGCAGGTCCACCGTGTATTTACTTTGCA
>JAYUXA010000049.1:0-4442 GCA_043753245.1 Chitinophagaceae bacterium | reverse complement strand
GCAACAGTATAGAACAAATGGAAAAAAATGTTTTATCCGTAAATCCCCATTTAAAACGAATTTTTAATGAAGCGGAAATCATCTATGAAAAACCGCTTGTCATTTCTCAGATTAGTTTTGAAAAGAAAGAACAGGTCTACGATCATATATTATTACTGGGGGATGCTGCCGGGTTGATTACTCCGTTATGTGGTAATGGTATGAGCATGGCTTTAAAAGCATCCTCCATTGCCATGGAGTCTATTACAGCATTTTTAAAAGGTACTATAAACCGCTCTGCCATGGAAGAAAATTATGCACATACCTGGAAGTCGGCCTTTGCAAGGCGGCTCCTAGCCGGACGGATGATCCAGGGAATGTTTGCCAGACAATGGCTCACGAACAGTATGGTTTGTTTACTACGCCCTTTTCCTGTATTAACGCAGACCATTATCCGGCAAACACACGGGTAAAATTAAACAGCGGATTTGAAAGAAGTTAACCAGGGTATTTATTAATATCTGTAAAAGGGAGTGCCCAAATTGCTCCGAGTTGTTAACATTCAGATAATATGCACGTAACAATCCGGTAACATAAGCCTGATAGTTTTGCAATAAATATCAGATAGTGCGAAAATTGCTTAACTTTTCTTTGCTTCTTCTTTGCTTTTCCTGTTCCACTATTTTTGCCCAGACTTCCCTTTCAAAGCTTTCCGGAAAGATCATTGATGCCGAAAATGGAGGAGCTCTATCAGGAGTTACCGTCACCGTCCAGGGTATTGATAAGTCTGTCCGCAGTGACGTGGAAGGAAATTTTTTCGTGCAGATTGATAAAACAAAAACATACACCCTTACTTTTTCAAGCATCGGGTACAGTCTTAAACAGGTCGATGACGTTGCCTTTAAGGGAGACGAAATGCCTGTCCTGAACATTTCTCTAACGCGCACCAACAAAGATCTGGAAACGGTGATAGTACGCGCCAGTGCGCGTAAAGAAGCGCAGGCATCTCTGTATGCCGTGCAGAAGACAAGCTCCTCTATTTCCGATGGAGTTTCTGCTGAGGTGATCCGAAGATCCCCCGACAGAAATACGGGAGATGTACTTAAAAGAGTAAGCGGAGCTTCCGTACAGGATAATAAATTTGTGATTATCAGGGGCATGAGCGAACGGTACAATGCGTCGTTGCTTAATAATTCTGTACTACCCAGTACGGAAGCTGATAAAAAAGCGTTTGCCTTTGATATCATTCCTTCTTCAGTAGTAGACAATCTGGTCATTTATAAATCACCTACCCCGGATCTCCCGGGAGATTTTGCAGGTGGTGCCATAAAGGTTTCGACAAAAGACTATCCTTCAAAAAGGATCAATGAACTGGCGGTTTCCATCAGTTACAATTCGATGACCACGGGAAAGAATTTTTATAAAGGATTTCCTAAGGGAGATTTAGACCAGGCAGGGTTTCTCGATAACAAGTCCCGGTTGATGCCCGGTGGTTATTATAATAATAGATACGGGTTTATCAACAACAGTGACAAATTCAAAAATACGGTGACCAAATTGTTTTCCAATACTTATGGTTTCAGTGCTGCCAATCAAAGCCTGCCAAACGTTAGTATAGGGTATACCGGTGGCAATACTGCGGTTCATACCAATGGCACAAAGCTCGGATATATCTATTCTGTGAACTACAGCAACAGCAGAGCTGTCTCGGAAAGAGAAAGAACAGAATTTGATATTGTTAAAAGAGCAACGTACGATTACTTTACTACCAATTATGATGAAAAAAACAATCTCTCGGCATTGCTAAACCTTACTTACTCCTACGGAAAAAGTAAGATCTCATTGAAAAATCTCTTTAATAATACCTTTGTAAAGACGGTTGGAATACGTAATGGTATCAACATGGAAAATGATGAAGGCAATGAATTCAATATCAAAAGTGTAAACACAGAAGTAACAGGCAACGGTCTTGCCAATTCTGTTCTTGAAGGGTTACACCGGATCGGTAAAGACTGGACCATTGACTGGAACGGGTCATTTGCTTACACCTACAAAAACCAGCCTGATCAGAAGATCCTCACATTAAGGAATAATTTTCTTAACGAAGAAAGATATTATCTCAAACTTAATAATGACAACTCACCGGAGATCAGGAATGCAGGCCGGGTGTATTCATACCTTAACGAAACTATATACGGCGCTTCTGCAAACGCTACCAAACAATTCAGATGGTTAAACCAGGTTCAGAAACTAAAGTTTGGAACCATGAATTACTACCGTAACAGAGAAGTACAGGTGGAAGGGTTGGGATATGCAACACTTAAGTCAGTTGGCTCGAAGGACATCGTTGAAACAAAAACCAACACCTTTAATAATTTTTTCAGTAACGAGGCGATAGATGATTATCAACTTACCGTTGCAAATATTGAAGCCAATTCTGCTGAGTACAAGGGTACCGCTTTGTTAAATTCCGGTTATCTGATGCTGGATAATAAATTTTCAGATAAGGTGAAACTTACCTGGGGTGTCCGGATAGAAAAATACAAACAGGAATTAAGTGCTAGAAATAAAGTAACCAGGGTATATGATAATACCGACTTCCTGCCTTCTGTATTGTTTACCTACTCCCTGAATAATGCAACGAATCTGAGAGTGGCAGCATCACAATCTGTGAACAGACCTGAATTCAGGGAACTTGCTGCGTACCGGGTATATGACTTTGATAATGAGATCGTAATGCTCGGAGAGCCTAATCTCGTGAGAAGTAAAAATACAAGTGGAGATCTGAGGTACGAATGGTTTCCCGCGGCAGGAGAAATTATATCAGCCAGTGCTTTTTATAAATATTTTGACCGTCCAATAGAACAGGTGAACCGAAATAACGGAATTTTCTCCTACGAAAATGCAGATCATGGTACTGCGTATGGTGTGGAGATCGAAGTGCGTAAAAGATTAAATTTTATTAGTGGAAGATTTTTTGAGAAGCTGACCTTTTATACCAATGCTGCTTACATTAAAGGGTCCGTACAGTTTAATGGAGTAAATGCCGGCAGTTCGTTGCAGGGTCAGTCTCCTTACCTGATCAATGCAGGAATTACTTATGCAACGGAAGATGATTTCTCGTTTAATGTTTTATACAATCGCATCGGACCAAGATTGAAGTTCCGCGCGGTTTCAACAGGAGTATTAAATATTTTTGAAAAACCAAGGGATGTGGTGGATTTTCAAATCAGTAAAAAGATCATTAACAAAAAAATGGAAGTCAAATTAACGCTCAGCGATCTTTTTGCACAAGCGTTTGTCTGGTACTATAAATACGATTCTGATTTAAGCAATACTAATTATAAACCGTCTGAAGACAAAATCATTAATTCAATGAAATATGGCACTACCGCTATGCTTTCATTAAGATACAGTTTCGGTAAATAAAAATAAACAATTATGAAAAAAATGATCTTCCGTCTCTCACTGGGACTGATAGTGCTCAGTATGTCTTGTAAGAAAAGTGATGACAACGTCATTCCTCCGGACGGAGGTGGAGATACTTCTCCCACTCCTGATATTAGAGGAACCATTACCACCGATCAGCGTTGGACCAAAGACAAAGTATACCGCCTCAGAGGTTATGTGTATGTAACGAATGGTGCTACCCTGACCATTGATCCGGGTACAAAGATCGTTTCCAGTAAGGATTCTGCAGGAGTGCTGTTGATATACCGTGGTGCAAAAATAAATGCTACAGGAACCGCTGCAGAGCCGATCGTATTTACTTCGAAGGAAGCATCTCCTAATCCAGGTGATTTCGGCGGGATAGTCATAGCGGGCCAGGCTAAGGGCAATGGCAACCACACTGTTATTGAAGGGGGCGTAGATGCAGATTTCAGCGCATTCGGTGGTACAGATGATGCGGATAATTCCGGCACCTTAAAATATGTTCGTATAGAATATGCCGGTAAGGCGGTAAATCCGGGTGATGAAGTAAACGGACTGTCCCTCTACGGTGTAGGATCGGGTACTACGATTGATTATGTTCAGGTGGTAAGAGGCCTGGATGATGCTTTTGAAATTTTTGGTGGAACCGTTAATTGTAAACATCTGATCGCTTACAATTGCGCTGATGATGATTTTGATATTGATGATGGATACAGCGGTAAAATTCAATTTGCTGTATCTGTAAAAGATCCTGTTTTTACTGATGCAAAAGGTACTTCAGGTGATGTGTCCAACAACTTTGAAGTGGACAATGTAAACCCTTCAAATGGTTTTGTATTGTCACGCCCTCCGGTCACATTTCCGGTAATGTCTAATTTTACAGCAATCGGACCCAATGGTGCAACAGGAACTTCTGCTGACTACGGCTGGGGGATGCGTTTCAGAAGAGGATCAAAATTCATCCTTGCCAATTCAGTGGTAATAGGTGGACAAAAAGGTGGTCTTCGTTTACAGGAAGATTCAACAGTTAA
>JAYUXA010000048.1:0-4444 GCA_043753245.1 Chitinophagaceae bacterium | reverse complement strand
TACAATATCCTAAATAATAACTAAACAGCTGATACCTACTTGGAAGTAAAACGCGACATATTATGGAGAGTTTACCTGTGCTTTTTAGGCATAGTAGCTTTTAGCCTCGTTATTCTTGGCCGCGTGGTATATATACAGCAGGTTCAGGGAACTTATTGGAGGGATCAGGCTAAACAGCAGCAGCAACGGTTTATCGAAGTGGATGCAGACCGTGGAACGATCTATAGTGAGGATGGCAATATGCTCAGCACTTCGATTCCTTTTTTTGATATATATATTGATTTTGGTGCAGACGGATTAAGAGAAAAAAATGGGAAAAGATTTAAGGACAATGTTGATTCTGTAGCCTTCAGTCTGGCCAATTATTTTAAAGATAAACCGGCAGCGGAATACAAGAAAGAATTACAGACACAATACCGGAATAAAAACAGATACTATCTGCTGAAAAGAAACATTAGTTTTCAGCAATACAAGCGGTTACGGAATTTTCCACTGGTGCGGCAGGGAAAAAATAAAAGTGGATTTATCGCGGATGTTAAAAGCAAGCGCCTGAATCCCTTTGGGTTACTGGCCAATAGAACTATTGGCTTATCGCGCGAGTTTATGGACAGCGATGGTAAACTAAAGAATTCCAATGTAGGACTTGAAAATACCTATGATACCGTACTGAAAGGAGAGAGTGGAAAAAAGCTGGTACGGTATATAGCCGGGGGTGTATATGTGCCGGTGGAAGGCTATGAGATAGAACCCGAGCATGGAAAAGATATCGTCACCACCATTGATGTGAATATTCAGGACATTGCTGAAAATGCATTGCTGAAGATGATGGAAGAGAATGAATGCGATCACGGCACCTGCATTGTAATGGAAGTTAAAACCGGAAAGATAAAGGCCATCGCCAACCTCGGCCGGAATGAACAGGGTGCTTATTGGGAGGATTTGAATTATGCGATCCGTGCATCAGAGCCTGGCTCCACCTTCAAGCTTGCCACGATGCTATCCCTGCTGGAAGATAAATACGTGACGTTAGATAGTCATGTGGATCTTGAAAATGGGGTATGGCAGGTTGCAAGAAGAACAGTGTACGACAGTGAGCGGCATAATAAAACAGACGTGACCGTGAAACAGGCTTTTGAACTGAGCTCAAATGTAGGAATGGCAAAACTGGTCTGGACTAATTATGCAAAAAATCCTTTGCAGTTTATAGCTCATTTGAAACGGTTAAAACTAGATGAATTATCAGGAATTGATCTTGTTGGAGAAACACAGCCTATAATTAAAACACCTAAATCTAAAACCTGGAGTGCCACGTCGCTGCCGTGGATGAGTTTTGGATACGAAGTGCTGGTAAGTCCTTTACAAACCCTGATGTTGTACAATGCTGTGGCAAATGAAGGCAAAATGATGAAACCTTATCTGGTGAACGAGATTAAAAAAGGGGGCTTGGTATTGAAGCAAAACGATCCGTTTGTTTTAGAAGATAAGATCTGCAGTGAACAGACTTTAAATCAATTGAAAGAATGTTTGTCAGGTGTATGTAATGAAGAAGGAGGTACCGGATATAAATTATTCCAGGGATCGGGATATCAGGTGGCAGGTAAAACCGGAACCGCATTGGTTGCCAATGGAAAAAGAGGATATGCGGATCATATTTATCAATCTTCCTTCGCGGGTTATTTTCCGGCAGCAGATCCAAAGTATTCCTGCATTGTGGTCATTAAAAATAAACCCTTTGCCAGGCAATTTTACGGTGCTGCAGTAGCCGGACCGGTGTTCAAAGAAATTGCTGATAAATTATATGCGCTGCTGACAGAAGAGGAAAAGGGAAGCGATCCTTACCAGGCTTTGCCTGATAGCACAAAATATCTGTACGCCGGAAATTCGGCCGATATGAAACGAATACTGGCGAGTCTGGAAATGAATTTTACCGATTCCTCGGGAACGACAGCATACAACAGGATGACGGATGAAAACTATAAGGCAGTGATGAAAGGGCAGGATATAATAAAAAACCGGATGCCGGACGTAAAAGGAATGGGATTAAAAGATGTATTGTTTCTGTTAGAAAACAAGAATGTAAAAGTATTGGCCAGGGGAAAGGGTAAAGTCATGGTACAGTCTGTAAATGCAGGTTTGCCATTGGCGAAAGGACAGACAATAACAGTGGAATTAAATTAATACTATGGCATTGCTCCAGGACATTTTGTTCAAGGTCAACATCCGCTCCGTACACGGAAGCACTGCTGTGCAGGTTAATTCGCTGCAGATCGATTCCCGAAAGGTAACTGAGGGGGATGCGTTCATAGCCATAAATGGAGCCACAGCAGACGGCCATAATTTTATTGATACTGCAGTAAACAAAAATGCCGGGGTAATCATCTGTGAAACGATGCCTCCCGATAGAAAAGAAGGCGTAACCTATATACAAGTAGAAAATAGTGCCGCAGCTGCAGGATTTATGGCGCATAATTATTACGGCCAGCCGTCAGAAAAGTTAAAGTTGATTGGAATAACGGGCACCAACGGAAAAACAACCATTGCCACGCTGTTGTATAAATTATTTACGCAACTGGGTTATAATTGTGGTTTACTAAGTACTGTTCAAAATCATATTGGAAAGAGAATCGTGCCTGCTACCCATACTACGCCTGATGCGATCACACTTAACAAATTATTGAAAGAAATGCGGGAGGATGGTTGCACGCACGTGTTTATGGAAACGAGTTCACATGCCGTAAATCAACAACGGATTGCAGGATTGAAATTTGCCGGTGGTATTTTTAGTAATATCACTCATGATCATCTGGATTATCATAAAACGTTTGAAGAATATATAAGAGTCAAAAAAGCATTTTTCGATTCGCTTAACTCAGAAGCATTTGCTATTTCCAATGCAGATGATAAAAGAGGAACAGTAATGCTGCAAAATACCAACGCAACAAAATATTACTACAGCCTGAAAACGGTTGCTGATTTTAAAGGCCGCATTCTGGAGAATAGTCTTTCGGGTTTGGTAATGACGGTCAATGACCAGGAAGTCCATTTCAGACTGATAGGTGAATTCAATGCCTACAACCTGCTGGCAGTTTATGGCGCAGCCTTATGCCTGGGAGAGGATAAGAATGAAATTTTGATTCATCTGAGTGCCATGACGGGTGCAGAGGGCCGCTTTGAATATTACATTTCCCCGAAGGAAAAAGTGATCGGAATAATTGATTATGCCCATACACCAGATGCATTGATCAATGTGCTGACAACCATTCAGAAATTAAAAAAAGGGCATGAACAGATCATCACTGTTGTCGGTTGCGGTGGAGACAGAGATGCAACAAAAAGGCCCATCATGGCAGAAGCGGCATGTGAGTACAGCGATAAAGCCATATTCACTTCCGATAATCCGCGTAGTGAAGATCCCCTGGATATTCTGAGAAACATGGAGGAAGGATTAAGCACTGCGGCCAGGCGAAAGTACATCTCCATTTCAGACAGGAAGGAAGCGATAAAAACTGCAGTGAGTCTCGCAAAGGCGGACGATATTGTTTTAATAGCAGGAAAGGGGCACGAAAAATACCAGGAATCGGCAGGTGTGCGGTCTCCCTTTGATGACAAACAGATTTTGATGGAGATGTTTGAATTATTAGAAAAGTAAAAGAATGCTCTATCATTTATTCTATTGGTTTCAGGATGCAGGAATAAAGTTCCCTGGCGGAGCATTGTTTCAGTTTATCACTTCGCGTGTGTTGCTGGCTGTTATTATGTCGCTGGTTATCTCTGCATTATTCGGAAAGAAGCTGATCAATTTTCTGATTAAAAAGCAGGTAGGGGAAAGTGTCAGGGATCTGGGTCTGGTGGGAGAGCAGCAGAAAAAGGGTACCCCTACTATGGGGGGGCTTATCCTGATACTGGCTATTCTGATTCCTACTCTGTTACTGGCCGATTTGAATAAAGCATACATCCGCCTGATGATCTTCAGTACGGTATGGCTGGGAATAATCGGATTCATTGATGATTACTTAAAATTAAGAGCAAAAAAGATCGCCCAGCTGCAGGGTATCAAATATAAAAAAGGAGATAAGGACGGGCTGGCAGGATGGTTTAAGATTCTGGGACAGGTGGTATTGGGTGTTGTAGTAGCTGCAACCCTGATTGCTAATGAAAATACACAGGTATGGCGGGAATATATTGGCGTTGCGAAGGATAGTACACAAGTGATCAAACGAGAGCTGGACGGAAAGCAAAAGTTATTTGTGATAGCGGACGAACCGATTACCACGATACCTTTTGTAAAGGGTCATGAATTTAATTATTCTAAATTATTACCGCAGGGCATCAGGGGTTTAACCTGGGTATTATATATGCTGACGGTTATCATCATCATTATTGCCGTATCGAATGGTGCAAATATTACGGATGGGCTTGATGGACTGGCAACAGGAACCAGTGC
>JAYUXA010000047.1:0-9387 GCA_043753245.1 Chitinophagaceae bacterium | reverse complement strand
CAATTTCAAAATGGCAATCTTATATTAATATATATATTCATCGATGATAAGCTGATAATATGGTTTTGTAAAGCTAAATAACGAAATAATACCGAAAGAAGCCATGGGAGCATACCCAAATAGCTGAAAAAAAGAATTTCAAGTAAAGAAGGTAAATCTGCCTGCTGCGAATTCTGAAATTCTAAACAGTATTATGAATTTTTACCTATTATTATCATATTTTTGATATTATATTATTTTTAATGATTATCTAAACCCACTTTATAATAGTACGCTAGTTTCAGAGGCTAAACCCAGGATAAGCAAAATACTGCATGTATGCTTTTTTTATTTTGAGTCAGTTATTTTTTTTTAAATTGTAATTTGCCACCATATTTTGAAGGTAGGGTAGTGTATACTAATATGTTTCGCCAACGATGCTTATGAGGGATTTTTCGTTATATACAGATACAGATCTAATGAAATTACTGGCTGACGGGGATGAGCATGCATTTTCAGAGATTTATGCGCGGCATTGGGAGCGAATGTATAAGACTGGGTATTATATTCTGAAAAATGAACATGCAGGTAAGGACATTGTTCAGGAAATTTTCATCTGGTTATGGGAGCATCGTTCAAAGGTCAATATACAATCCCTTCAGCCGTATCTTATAGCGGCAGTAAAATTTAAAGTGGCCAATTTCATTCGCGCAGGAAATATTCGTCACCACTTTTTTACGGATTTGAAAGAATTTACTCCTCCTGCATTATCGAATTCGTCAGAAATTGTGGAATTAAAACAATTAAAACAGATCATACGGCAGACAGTGGAGGACCTTCCTGAAAAGTGTCAGGAAATCTTTCGGCTGAGCCGGGAACACTACCTGACCAATCAGCAAATTGCAGAGCGGTTGCATCTATCGGTCAAAACTGTGGAGTCTCAAATGACTAAAGCCCTAAGGAAATTACGGCATGCTTTAAAGCCGCATGTATTCTTCGTTGGCGATTTCGCTTTAATTCTTTCCTGTTTACGGGCAGAAGAATTTTTTCAAAGTATGTAGGGGTAGGTGATTTCTCAAGTGCCAGTGATATGCAATACCCATGCTCAATGACCAAAGATGAGATCATTCACCTTGCTGAACGAATAGTATCCGGAATAGCCACTGACGAGGAAATACTACTTTATAATAAAGTAATGAACGCTTTTGCCGACCCAACTGATACCTGGGACGAGCACACCCATGGGAATAAAATGTCAATGCAAGCAGAAATGAAAAGGGTTATTAACAAAAGAGTCGCAAAAAGTAATCAGATTTTCGTAATTAATAAATATAGATGGGTAGCAGTTGCATCCTTACTGCTAATCCTGGGAGCAGGGTATTTTTTTATAAATAAAATAAAGGATTATAAACAGCCGGTTATCAGTGGCACACGTAATACAGAGGAGTATAAAAATGATGCGGATCCAGGACGGCAGGGAGCTATTTTAACCCTTAATAATGGGCAAAAAATTTTGCTGGACAGCGCAGGAAATGGATCCTTGGGCTTGCAGGGTTCATCAGCGATCATAAAAAAAAATGGACAAATTAGTTATGCGGACGACAAAAAATCTGATGACGTGGTGTACAATACCATGTCCACACCTAACGGCAGACAATATCATCTGGTGTTAGCGGATGGAACCAAAGTTTGGCTTAATGCTGCTTCCTCCATCACTTTTCCTACTGCGTTCAGAGGCAAAGAGAGAAAAGTAATGACAGAAGGAGAAGTATATTTTGAAGTGGCCCAGGATCATTTTAAATCTTTTATAGTAACCAATGGTGAGGTACAAATACGGGTTGTAGGTACACATTTTAATGTTAATGGGTACAAAGACCAGGGAGATGTTCAGGTCACATTGCTGGAAGGATCCGTGAACGTAGGAATCGCTGACCTTTCTAAGGAAATGACGCCAATGCAGCAGGCCCAGATTAATGAAAAAGATATTAAAATAATTAAAAATGCCAATGTAGATGTAGTGATGGCGTGGAAGAATGGTTTTTTTAAATATGAAGGAGTGGATTTGGAAATTATTCTGAAGCAGTTATCCCGATGGTATAATGTAGAGGTGGTATATAAAAAGAAAGTGGAGGATCTGTTTTATGCGGAGATCCCCAGAAGTACCAAACTTTCGGATGCTTTAAGAGCCTTGGAACTTACCGGAAAAGTGAAGTTTGAAATTTCAGGAAAGAATATCATTGTAAGCCAATAAACCGGGAATGCGCTAACATCCCCGGCAATTGCTGGTTTAATTCAACAAAAACGGTCGATTGTTTTTTATTGTATAACCAAACCAAACTGAAATTATGCCATTTGTTGCTTGCTGCCAATTTAAAAAATTGGTGTTAAAGGGTTTATCCAAAACGCTTTTGAGTATGAATCTTACGATTATTTTCGTATTGACGATCTGTATATCTGCCAATGCAGAGGGGTTTTCCCAACGCATTCATTTTTCTGAAAAGGATGTTCCTTTAAAGGAAGTGTTTAAGGTGATTCAAGCCCAAACAGGGTTCACCTTTGTGTATACTAACGGTTTATTGAAGAAGAGCAGTAATGTGAGTATTAATGTCATGGATACGTCTCTTGCAGATTTTTTGAGCCTTTGTTTCAAGGACCAGCCACTCGATTATACGCTGATCAATAATATGGTGGTCGTCAAGGAGCGGAAACGGGAAGCGATAATTACAGTTACCGCATCCGCACCCGTTCAAGTCGCATTGCGGGGAAAAATCTTGAATGAGAAAGGGGAACCTCTTGGGGGAGCTACCATTATTGAAAAGGGAACAAGTAATTCTACTACCAGTAATGCTACTGGAAATTTTGTCATTCAGGTAGCAGACAACAAAGTAATACTCCTTATTTCTTTTGTCGGTTACCAAAATATGGAAGTTTCTGCTGCCGGCAGAAATAACCTCAGCATTACGCTATCCTTGCAGGACGCAGGGATGAACGATGTGGTAGTAGTCGGATATGGAAGACAGAAACGAAATAATGTAGTAGGAGCTGTTGCTACGCTTCAAAATGACGAACTGATGCGGAGTAATGCTCCCAGTATAAGCAATTCACTTTCCGGTCGGGTCGCCGGGATCATCGCCATTCAGCGTGGCGGCGAACCAGGCAATGACGATGCAGAACTTCTAATCAGGGGAAGAGCGACCCTAAATGACAATGGTCCTCTGATCATGGTTGATGGTATTCAAAGAGATTTATCACAATTAAATCCAAATGAAATTGCCAGTATCAGTGTATTAAAGGATGCTTCTGCCACAGCTATATATGGAACCAGGGGAGCTAATGGTGTTTTGCTGGTTACTACCAAGAGAGGCGTATCAGGGAAGTCTTCATTTTCATACAATGCCAATGCAGGTTTTGAAAATGTAATTAATACGCCTCAGTATCTCAACGCGTATGATTTTGCCAGATTACACAACAGGGCACAACTAAATGATGATCCTTCTTTGAGTCCGGACGATCTTCAATATTCTGAGGACGATATTCTAAAATATAAGGAACATTCGAGTCCTTTTACGCATCCGGATGTAGACTGGTGGAAGGAAGTGATCCAACCGAACGCTATTCAGCAGAAACACTCTTTGGCCGTGTCAGGAGGTTCTAATGATTTTAAATATTTTATATCATTTGGTTACCTGAATCAGGAAGGAATTTACAGATCGAATAATTTAAAAAGATATAATTCAAGAATAAATATTGATGCAAATTTAACGCCTTCTACTACGGTTGCTATAGGCATCAGCGGAGATGTTGAGAAAATTTCAAGGCCTGGAACATTTTATGCGAATGAGGATAAGGGTGTGTTTTCGCAACTCTCCTTTTTACCCCCAAATTCCTTTCCGGTCAGGAACGAAGATGGCACCTGGGCGTCCAATGATGGTCAGAATCCGGTTGCAGATGCCAGTATGGAGAGTGGATTCAGATCGGAAAATCCATTAAATCTTCAATCTTCCATTTCCTTGAATCAAAGACTTGATTTTATGGTGAAGGGACTTTCCCTCAAATTTATTTCAGCATATGATTTGGGCTATTCCAACTATAAAGATTGGTTCACGCCATATCTGGCATATAATAACGGCCAGGTATTAAATGATGAAAGTTTACCCAGATTATTTGAAGGATTTGGTAAATACAATAATCAGACATTTGAAACGCACCTTAATTATTTGCGCTCTTTTAATAAACATGATGTGAGCGGCCTGTTGTTATATACGCAAACAGCTTCTTATTCAAATAATATCAACGCCTCCAGAACAGATTTTGTTTCGCCTGCTTTACCACAGTTGTTTGCAGGCCCAAGAACCAATATTGACAATAACGGAAGTGCTTCTGAGGGAGGAAGAGAAGGATATCTGGGAAGGTTTACGTATGCATTTGACAAGAAATACTTTGCGGAAGTCAGTTTTGGTTATAATGGTTCAGAGAACTTTCCTGAAGGTAACCGGTTTGGATTTTTCCCTGCATTAGCCCTAGGCTGGAACATAAAAAGGGAACATTTTTTTGATCAGATTCTTTTTGTTGACAACTTTAAATTGCGAGCTTCATATGGAGAAGTAGGCAATGACAGAGTAGGCGGCAGGCGTTTCTTATACAGATCCCAGGTAGGGTTTAGTGGTGACGATTATGTTTTTGGCGGCTCGAATCCTGTACCCGTTCAGGTAATTGAATTTGGAGGGTTACCTAACATTTTTGTTACTTGGGAAAGAGCTAAAAAGTCCAATGTAGGGCTGGATGTGGACATGATGAATTATAAATTTGGCCTTAAGCTGGATGTTTTCTTTGAAAAAAGAGATAACATTCTTGCCAGCAGAAATGCGTCAGTTCCGGCCTATTTTGGCGCCACTTTGCCTGTCGAAAATATTGGAAAAGTAGATAATAGTGGATTTGAAGCAGAGCTGAGGTACAAAAACAGCATAGGTGCTTTTTCTTATTATGTCAATGTCAATTACACATTCGCGCAGAACAAAGTCAGATTCATTGATGAACCTGAAAACGTCCCCTCTTATCAGAAAAGGGCTGGCTACCCAATAGGGCAATTTTATGGATTTGTGGTCAACGGGTTGTATCAGACACCGGAACAGATTAATGATCTTCCCAAAATATTTGACGCGGAAGAAGAGGTGATCATCGAACCTAAACTTGGCCAATTTATTTATAAAGATATAAATCTTGATGGCGTAATTGATCGGCTCGATCAAACGGCAATCGGAAAATCAGAAACGCCGCAGAGTATTTATGGATTGACATTGGGTGCGGATTTTAAAGGAATAGACATTAATATGCTATGGCAGGGAGCTTCGGGGTTTAGTGTCATGAGAAATGACGAAGCTTTTTATGAATTTGCATTTGGCGGTAAGGCCTTTAATTATGTAAAAGATAACTGGACGCCTGACAATCCCAATGCCAGCTATCCAAGACTCTCCCTTACAGATAATAGTTATAAGCGGGAAATATCATCCTATTGGACCCATGAGGCCAATTATCTCCGGCTAAAAAGTATTGAAATCGGATACACTTTTCCTTCCAGGATATTTCCTCGGAATGCTATTTCTAAATTGAGAATCTATGTGTCGGGTACTAATATGCTTACTTTTTCTAAAGAAAAGGACTTTGATCCCGAATCAAGATCCGGCCAGCCCTTATTTTATCCTATAACCAAATTGACGAGTGTAGGTATAAACTTATCATTTTAGATTTTGACCACATAAAACAAAGTATATGAAACTTGCCATTATATTTTTTGTCGTATTTGTCTTTTCAATCGTATCCTGTGAAAAAATGGTTCTGGACAAGGACCCGCTTTCAGAAATTACACCGGAAGTGGTTTGGGCTGATTTCGACTATTCAAATTATTTCGTGAATGGAATTTACTCCCGACTGATGGGCCATGTACGTGGTCTGGATTGTGGGACGGAAATAGGGGACGAAGGCCCGAGCTGGGCACCCATAGATGCCTGGAATATTGGTGATGTTTCCGCCCTCCTCAATCCTTTGGAGGATTGGTATGGTGAATGGAGTGGATATTATGTAAGCATAAGAAGGACCAACCTTATTCTTGAAAATAGCGCAACCATAAAAGGTGATCCGATTAAAATTGAGCAATTGAAAGGGCAGGCCTATTTTTTAAGAGCATGGTTTTATTCATCTCTTGTTAATTTGTATGGGCCTGTGCCTATTATCAATAGGGCACTTGAATTGGGCGAAGATTTAAGTATAAGCCGGTCTACCTATGAAGAGTGCATACAGTTTATTACGGAGGATCTTGACAGCGCTACTGCATTACTTCCATTGAATTGGGAGGGAGTGAACCTTGGTCGTGCAACAAAGGGTTCCGCCATGGGACTCAAATCCAGAATGCTGCTCTATGCTGCAAGTCCCTTAAACAATCTATCGAATGATGCTGCTAAATGGCAGGCGGCTTCAGATGCAGCCAAGGCTGTAATTGATTTAAATCAATACAGTTTATATCCGGATTATTACGAGATTTTTCATGAGGACAATAACCAGGAAGTCATTTTTGATGTTCAATATGCATTCCCAACCAGGACGATGAATATAGAATTTGATCAGAATCCAGCAAATATAGATGGTGCTCAGGGACTTTGGAAGCCTACACAGGAATTGGTTGATAGTTATGAGATGGCCGATGGAAAAAAAATATTTGATCCTGGGTCAGGTTATGATGAACAGAACCCATACATAAACAGAGATCCTCGTTTTTATGCTTCAGTATTATATAACGGAGCACCTTGGAGGGAACAATTCGTGGAAACTTTTATGAATGGATTAAGTGGCCCCGGCGATCAGAATGAAAGCGGAAATAGTATGACTGGATATTATTGCCGGAAATTCATCAATGAAAAAAATCCTATTGGTGAAGATGATAATAAAACCAATACGAATTGGATATTGATTAGGTATGCTGAAATTCTATTGAATTATGCAGAAGCAGAACTTCAATTAAACAACGAAAATGTAGCAAAACAGTATATCAATATGGTTAGGAACAGAGGCGTGGGAATGATGCCTCCTATTCCGGATGCAGAAACAGGTAATGAGTTGATAGATCACTACCGCAATGAGCGGAAAATAGAGCTTGCGTTTGAAGAGCATCATTTTTTTGATGTGCGCAGATGGAAAGTTGCACCATCGCTATTAAGTCTGCCTGTCCATAACATGCATATTGTGAAAGAAGATGATGGAACTTTTACGTATGCTGTAGAAGAACTGGAAGAAAGAGTGTGGCGGGACGCTTTGTATTATTATCCTATCCCATTGGATGATATCAATAAAAACGTAAATCTTAAGCAAAACCCCGGTTATTGAGTGTCACGAACAACAACCAGTTCTTTATTTATTGAAAGTTGTTGCTGTGTAAATGATGAGGGAATAAAGACCATTAGTCATGCCCACGGTGGCTGACTTTGTTGCACACTGTTAATGTAAAACTTGCAAGCTGGGCGAGACGGAAATACAAGAATCTTCAAACTGATGAGATGAAAGCAATAAAATGGTGGCACAACATAAGCCTGCGCAGGCCAGGTATGTTTGCTCACTGGCCACTTGTCTGGAAGAAACGGTTGGTTAACCGGAGCGGAATGATGCGAGAGTGTCACGTTCCGTTCTAACAGAATCTTGGGTTGAAATATCTAGATTTGCTTATCAAAATTAATTTTTTGCATCAAATGTTATTTAAGAAAAAATCTTTATTGCTCATAACTGGTTATTTGTTATGCATCCTACAAGGCACCGCACAGCTTCAACAGGAAATGTTACTGCCTACGGATTGGAAATTTAAAGCGGGGGATGATGCTGGTTTTACTGATCCCGATTACAATGATCGGCAATGGAAGAAAATCAGGATTGATCAAAACTGGGAGTTGCAGGGATATGCTGGTTACAATGGACGGGGGATGTACCGCACCAGAATCACCCTTCCGTCTTCCTTGAAAAAGCAGGCTGGGGATATGAAAGCCTTAAGGCTTTTTCTGGGGCCTATTGATGATAACGATGAGACTTTTTTCAATGGTCATAAAATAGGTGAAACCGCTGGATGGGATATTGACAGATCATACCTTATTCCTGTTGAATGGATACGGTGGGACCAGGAAAATGTTTTTGCCATCAGGGTAGATGATTTTGCAGGCAACGGCGGAATGATCGGAAACCAGCATTATATTGGAAAAATAAGGTTAGCTGATTTATTAATTCTGCACTCCAAAGATTACCCTATAAAATTTGACGATCATCGAATGCTTCGTTTTGATAAACGGCTACATTTTAATTTTAAAGTTCCCATTGACAAAATAGAGGGCACAATACATGTTAGTGTATTCAATGACATGGGTAAGGTGGTTTTTCAGAAGAATGAGCGTGTTTTGGTGGGCAATAAGGCAGATTCTTTATATCCGTTTTCCATGGATATCCAGGAACCTGGCACCTATAAAATCTCCTACAGCTTTTATTCGGAATCATTCGCAGATACGGTAAAATATAGAACACTGCTCTCCTATATTTCGCCAGTACGAACAACTCAAAAAATTGAATACCCTAAAATTAATCTTAACAGGCCAGGAAGGTCTCAACCGTTTAATCTGGATAGTATGCAGTTCGCAGGCTATTTGGGTGACAGACTTAATGCCAATCTTACTAAAAGGCTGCTAAATATTGATGAAACCGGAATATTGGAATGTTATTACAACCGTCCGGGAAAACAAACCTGGGTAGGCGAATATGCAGGAAAATATCTTCATGCAGCAAGCCGTGTATGGCTTACCACAAAAAATGCCGAATTAAAAGACAAGATGGATCGGATGGTGGATATATTGATTGCCTGCCAACTGGATGACGGCTATCTGGGAACCTACCTCCCTGCTGATTATTGGAAAGATTGGGATGTTTGGGCACATAAATACAATTTGTTAGGCTTGTTAAGTTATTTTTCGGTAACCGGTCATCAGCCAGCATTGGAAACTTCTATAAGAATGGGTGATCTGTTATGTAAAACTTTTGGAGAGCAGAAGGGTCAGTTAAATATTATCCATTCCTCTGGGCATGTGGGGATGGCCTCAACCAGTGTATTGGAGCCGATGATAGAATTATATCGGTTTACCGGGTATCAAAAATACCTTGATTTTTGTAAATATATTATCAGGGCATATGATGACGACAATGGGCCAAAAATAGTTTCTTCTTTAATCGCTCATGGCAAGGTAAATAAAACAGCGAATGCCAAAGCCTATGAGATGATGTCTAACCTGACCGGCATAGTGAAATTATATCAACTAACCGGGGAAGAAAAACTATTAAAAGCCGCTGACAGAGCGTGGAATGATATAGCTACATCAAAATTGTACA
>JAYUXA010000046.1:0-4490 GCA_043753245.1 Chitinophagaceae bacterium | reverse complement strand
CATTTTGCCAAAGGTAAATTTTATATAATTAATATTATTAACCAATTAAAATAAACATTATGAACAAATCCTTAGTTATTGGCCTATTGGCCTTAATGACTTTCGTTGCCGGTTGTCAAAAGAAAGTAAATGAAGTGCCGTTAAAGCGGCCGTCAGCTGAATCAAACGCGTCGATAACGGCTTCGTTATCAGTTAGTACACTCCGCAGCGATGGAACCATGTTGGTTAATGGCCAACCTTTTTTCCCTGTGGGTTATTATGCCGAGGGCTACAACACTTTAACGCAAAATAACTATGCAGCAAATACCATTTCTGCTGCAGGTTTTAATACGATTTTTACCGAACATGATGCTATGTCAAATTCGAATTTTAGTGCTTTTCTAAATAATTGTGCGGCAAAAGGAATTTATAATATTCTTAGTTTTTGGGATCCTTCAACCGCTATTGATGCGAAAATGAATTCATTTATCCCTATGTTTAAGAATAAGCCTAGTGTTTTGGTTTGGTGCATTGGAGATGATGCCAGCACACTTGGTTCCGAGTCAGATATATTAAGAAAGCATAACCTGGCAAGGTCACTTGATGCTAGTCATTTAACTTATGAAAGTTTTAATGATCAGGTAAGAACCAGGGTTATTCGAACAGTAAGCCAATCTGCGGGGCAATCATATGTAAAATTTCTTCCGGGTGATCTAATGGATGGTTACGGTGCCTGGCCGGCATTTGTTGACATAGTTACTAGATGTAAAGCTGCCGGTAAAACTCCATATGCAAATTTACAGACATTTAAGTGGGATTCTGGTAGTAATTTTCTTTACCCCAGTGCTGCCGAGTGTGATGTTCAGTCTTACATGTCGATTGTGGCCGGTATGAAAGGAATATTGTATTATACTTTTAAAGATTATACTATTTCCTCCACAATTAATATTAGCCAACCGGCACTATGGGATGCTTCTGTTAAAGTAGCATCAGAGATTAACTCGACTTTAAAAGATGTTTTACTTAATGGAGTAAGAACAACCACTGCAAACACTACAGACCATGTTTACTATGGTAAATGGGTGTATAACAACGCAACGTATATAATAGCTGTAAACGTGGATCAAACACCTCATGCAGTCTCTATACCTGTAACCGGAAGTACCCGTACAAACTTATTTGCTGGTAGGCCGGCAACGTTGACTTTAAATTCAAATACCCTATCAGGAACATTAGGGGCGTTACAAACACAAATTTATAAAATAAATTAAAAGCTAAAGGAGTTATCCAAGAGATGAAACAATAGAGTTAAAAATTTAAATTTAAGCTTCCATCTGTAATGCCCACACATCGTCTTGGATATAGATTAAAAATCACCGTCTCTTAGAAAAAGCATTTAATTGCAAGCAGGATTACTAATCCCTTCTGAAAGGAAGGGATTTTTTAATTAATCGTATTTCTCTTTATGTTGTTGTTAGTCAGAAATAGACGAATTATGTTGCTTGGATTGTTGGTAGTAGTCTATGAAATAACTAAAACGCATAAATTTCAATTTGTCGGCCATGGTTGGCAGACATGCATAGCTGTTACTGTTATCTGTCAAGCCGTATATCTTGATGAAATTGAATTCCTTTGTATAATAGTATTATAAAGTTGAAGATTTCTATTACAATCTTTTCTGAGCCCAAGTTATCTTCGTAGTAAGAAGGTTCTTTTATCGATTATTTTTCTTATTTTAGGTTACGATGAAAAAATCTTTATAAAATTAGTAGAAATTAGACTTGCTCAAGAAGTAGATAATTCTTTTATTTTTTATCATAAAAATGCACCTTTTGCTAGATGGCATAATCATCCTAAATACGAATTAGTATTAGTTACCAAAGGCTTCGGCCGACGTAGCATTGGGGATCATATTGATCGATTCGAGCCGGGAGATCTTTCTTCTATAGGCCCTTATATCCCGCACGAATATATTTGCGACGTAGACTGTCTCAAAGACCCTGATAAAATGGAAAGCGAATGTATTGTAATTCAGTTCGACCACACTTTTGGTGCTGCCTTGTTGGATTACCTTGCAATAAAGTGCATTTACGCAAGTGAGATCGTTGAGTTTTGGCAAGAAGTTGAGAAGAGTACCGATAAAGAAAAAGCATTACGTTCATTTTATTTAGAAGTAATCTGGAAATTTCATACGAGAACCTCTGATATGCAAGATTTCATTGCCGAAACAAAGGATATTTTTAGGAAGGCGTGGCTAAGCGAGTATACACCTTTCCGGCTAGAAATTGCAATGAGAAAATATGATATGGAAATGGAGTTTTGGATAAAGCTTCAACGAAGGCTGGACAAGGTTTACACGACTTATGAAAATAAGAAAAAGTTGCCCGAATGGAAATCAATAATTGATTTTGACTGATAGGACTGTCACGTCTTTATAAATTTTTTTTCGACATTTTGCCAAAATGAGAACGTATATAATCCGGGCAAGTAACATCCGGAAAGAAAGTATTGAGAAACAAAAAAATAGTACTCGTTATCGAGAACGTTTTACTGAAATTTGTTTTCTGTTACTGATTCGAGTATGACATCTTCAAATAAAACCGGTATGACATCTTTAAATAAAATATTTTTTCTTTTCGTATTCTCATCTTTTATATTCTGGAGTGATAGCCAGAAAGTGAGTGCGCAAACTAAAGTTGTAAATCGGAAGAAGCTTATTAATGCAAGCTGGAACAACTTGACGCCGGCGAAGCTAAAAGAGAACCTCGCACAACTGGAAGCGAGACCGTTTCAGGGTGTAATGTGGAGGGTCTCTTTCCCTGGATCCAGTGTATTTCAAAAAACGAGTTTCCCTGACTCTGTATTTGATACTGACATTGCTACTTTGAATACTATTCGTTCGGCTAAGCTCACCGATAATTTTCTGAAGATGGATTGTGCGATCGACACAGGCTGGGATTGGTTTGACGATAAACATTGGGAAGCCACCGAGGTAAATATCAGAAATTTTGCTCGGGCCGCAAAGCGGACGAATTCTAAAGGAATAATGTTTGACCCTGAATCATACGGGCGGCTTTCTTGGAAGTATCCGGATCAATTACTTAAAGACTCGAAATCTTTTGGAGAGTACCAAGAAAAATTAAGGGAGCGCGGTTCGCGCTTCATTACGGTTATGGAGGAGGAGTTCCCCGGTATTCATTTGATCTTTCTGTTTTTTCTCTCTGCGAACTATGATGATCGTAACGATGAGCATTGGAATCTGCAAAACATTTTGAAAGATCAGTATGGACTTTATCCGGCATTTATTGATGGTATTTTAAGCGCAAAAACTTCAAAAAGTATTTTGACAGAAGGAAATGAGGTTAGTTATTATTACGCGAACAAAACGCTGTTCTCGAAATATTCGACAGACCTTCGAAAAAAGCCGTTATATTTTTTAAAGGAAGCTAACCGTAGTATTTATGAAAATCAGGTGAAGATTGCCCATGCGGTTTACCCTGACCTACTTGTTGACCTTTTTAAGCTGGGCGACACGAGTTGGTACGGAGTCCGTGTCCCACATTTCTTGTCTCCAAAAGACAGGCAACGGTTACTCGAGCATCATACTTATTACGCGCTGCAGAATGCGGATGAGTATGTGTGGTTTTGGGAAGAATACATTGATTGGACTACACCCGGCCCTGACCGTGATAAGAATGATAAAGCTATTAAGTCAGCCTATGAGAAAAATTTAAAAGGGAAGCAACTTGGCTTTGACATGGTCAAGCCACTGCAAAAGGCCAGGAAAAAGTGCAACTGCACAAAGGAGCCTTATCATCAAAATTTCTTTTTTTAATAGATTGAGAACTGAATTTGAAGCTTATCATGGTCCATGTTAACACCTTTACTGGGGTACATCTTAGATCTTACTTACTACTCTCCAAATTTTTTTTATTGCTTTGGTAGAAAAAGGTTCCCTCTACTAGGCACTGTGTTTTATTCTTTGTTAACCCATTTGAACCGAGAGATGATATAAAGTGATAATCAGTATGCTTTTAAGGAGTTGTTGTAATTAACAGGACTTGTAGTTTGGTTGCTTTCGCCGTAACTATATTTCTAAACTTGGTTGGAATCCCGGAAAGCTAACTTTTTATACTACGCTATATTAAAGGATTGATGATGGGAAGAAAAGCTCTGTCGTCAAAGGGATTTTATGTACAATGATACGGCTATACTCTTGCAATTCATTTTTCAAAACTTTTGAGGCTTCCCACACTTCAGGAAGGTTCCATGCACCGGTATACTCTGCACCGTCGTAATACGTGTAGAAAAGTACACCTTTGGCGCCGGCAGCCATTTCGGAATATGTCAAAACGCGGAGCTCGTTAGCGGATGGGGCGCGGTCTCCGGGTACCAGCTGCCAGTTGAACGCTTGACCATCAGATATGATTACCTGATTGGGGGCTGTACGCTTGAGTAACGCAATGTCATCAAACGAAAAGCGCATAGGATAGAAGTTTACAGGGTAATCT
>JAYUXA010000045.1:0-4504 GCA_043753245.1 Chitinophagaceae bacterium | reverse complement strand
CAGGGTATACAAAATAATAACAATCAATTATTTATACTGTGCGATCAGGCTGTTTGCCAGATCCGTCATTTTTTTAATGTTGTCATCTGCAAGATTTCCCTTCTTGAAATCAGCCAGTACTTCAGGGTATTTGTTTTCCATTTCCATCAAAAAATGTTCTTCAAATTCCTTGACCTTCTTAATAGGAACCTGACGCAGGAGACCTTGTGTACCCAGGTATATAATGGCAACCTGTTTTTCTACACTGTAAGGTGAGTACTGAGCCTGCTTCAAAATTTCCACGTTCCTGGCACCCTTGTCGATCACCAGTTTGGTAGACGCATCCAGATCACCACCAAACTTAGAGAACGCTTCCAGCTCCCGGTACAATGCCTGATCAAGTTTAAGCGTTCCCGAAACTTTTTTCATAGATTTTATCTGTGCATTACCCCCAACACGGCTTACAGAGATACCAACGTTGATAGCAGGCCTGATCCCTGCATTAAAGAGGTTGGATTCCAGAAAGATCTGTCCGTCGGTAATGGAAATTACATTGGTAGGAATGTAAGCAGACACGTCTCCTGCCTGCGTTTCAATAATTGGCAGAGCCGTCAGTGATCCACCGCCTTTTACCAGGTGCCTGATAGATTCAGGAAGATCATTCATGTTTCTGGCAACACCATCATCATTAATAACCTTGGCGGCACGTTCCAGCAAACGGCTATGCAGATAGAATACATCCCCTGGGTAGGCTTCACGTCCTGGCGGACGACGCAACAATAAAGATACCTCGCGATAAGCTACAGCCTGCTTTGAAAGATCATCAAATATAATTAATGCCGGACGGCCGGTATCGCGGAAGAATTCGCCGATCGCAGCTCCCGCAAACGGTGCATAGAACTGTAATGGAGCAGGATCGGAAGCAGATGCTGCAACAATTGTAGTGTAACCCATTGCCCCATTGTCGGACAATGTTTTCATCACTCCCGCAATGGTAGATGCTTTTTGGCCAATGGCCACATATATACAATAAACGGGCTTACCTGCGGCGAAAAATTCTTTCTGGTTGATGATAGTGTCCAGAGCTATAGCCGTTTTACCGGTTTGCCTATCACCAATGATCAGCTCTCTCTGGCCACGACCGATAGGGATCATGGCATCGATAGCCTTAAGGCCTGTCTGCAACGGTTCCTTTACGGGTTCACGGAATATAACACCCGGTGCTTTGCGCTCCAGGGGCATTTCATATTTTTCTCCGGTAATAGGACCTTTTCCATCTATTGGCAGTCCGAGTGTATTCACTACCCGTCCCAGCATTCCCTCTCCTACAAGAATAGAGGCAATCTTTCCGGTACGGCGAACCTTGGATCCTTCTTTAATGGCAGAAGCTTGACCCATCAGTACCACACCTACATTATCTTCTTCCAGGTTAAGGGCAATAGCCTGAACGCCGTTGTCAAATTCTACCAGCTCTCCGCTGCTAACATTATTTAAGCCATAGACGCGGGCGATCCCGTCTCCCACCTGCAGTACCGAACCTACTTCTTCCAGGTCGGCGGATGCGTTGAAGTTGCTTAACTGCTGGCGTAGTATCGCCGAAATCTCGTCCGATTTAATTTCAACCATATGGTAGTGTTTATCTGATCTTATAAATAAAGTCGTTACTCAAAAATTGTTTCTTTATGGTGTTGAGGTCGTAGGCAATGCTGGCATCGACAAGGGTATTGCCGATCTGCAATACAAATCCACCGATCAGCTCTTCATTCACTTCTGTAGTGAGTTCGATGGTTTTCATATGCGACTGGCTTTTTACCTTGTCCACTATCTCTCTCTTAATCTCTTCACTTACCGGAGTGGCAGTGGTGAGTTTAACAGTAAATATCTGCTCGTATGTTTTGTATTGGTCGATAAAGGCCTGGGCAATTTCTGGAAGATTGGACTCACGGCCTTTTTTGATCAGCAACCGGTTAAACGAAGCGGTCAGCTCACTGATGTTGCCATCGGTAACAGCTTGTATGACTGCCTGTTTTTTATCCGGTGAGATCACCGGGCTTTTAAGCACTGCAACAAAATCCTTATTGGCTTTGCAAACCGCCTGCAGGTATTTCATGTCATTATAGACCAGCTCCAGTTCGCCTCTTTCAATAGAAAGACCGATGATCGATTTGGCATACCTGGAAGCTAAACGTGGATTAAGCATATATTATAACCTTTCGGACGCTGTTAATTTAATTTCACTTCGTTGGTAAGCTGCCTGATAAAATTTTCCTGATCGCCTTTGTCGCTCAGCTCCCGGCGAAGCACTTTTTGAGATACCTCAATGACCAACTTCCCTACCTGATTTTTGACATCGGTAAGTGCAGCCATTTTTTGTTGCTCAATGGCTGCATGAGCATCAATAATAATTTTATTGGCTTCCAGTTTAGCCTGTTCTTTTGCTTCATTGATCATTCTGTCTTTGGTATCGCGGGCTTCCTTCAGCATCAGTCCTCTTTCTTCACGCGCTTTGGCAAGCAAGGCTTCATTTTCATTACGGAACTGAGCCATTTCAGCTTTCATTCTTTCTGCAGTAGCAAGAGAGTCTGCTATAGTCGTTTCTCTTTCCGCTAAAGAAGCCAGAATGGGCTTCCATGCAAACTTTTTCAGAATGAAAAATACGATCAGGAAAGCAAGAAGGGTCCATATAATAAGCCCGAATGAGGGTATGAGTAAATCCATTTGGTAGAACTTTAGTTGAGTTTAAGTTACTGCATTCTCCGCCCTGTGCTTTGAATGCAGTAAAGGTGTTTTAAACGAACATCGCCAGAATTCCTGCGATTACCGCGAAGAGAGCCACGCCCTCAACGAATGCGGCAGTCAGGATCATGTTGGCACGGATGTCATTGATCGCTTCGGGCTGGCGGGCAATAGCCTCTACCGCACCTTTACCGATCTGACCGATACCAATGCCGGCGCCAATAGCAGCTAGTCCGGCACCGATAGCACCGCCCGCATTGGCCCAGGCTACTTCGCTTAATAAAACTGTCAGTAAATGCATAATTGTGTTTTTATAACTGATTAAAAAAGACTTTGCTGGTCCGCCTCTGCAACTGTTCATCAAATGATGAGTCGGCGTCAATGAATTAAATGATCACAGGATCATCGGGTCCTATCTGATGTTTATCATGATCGTGGTTGTTTTCAATGGCCTGACCGATAAATACCGCCGTCAGGTTCGTGAATATAAAGGCCTGAATAAAGGCGACCAGTATTTCAATAAGATAAATAAATACGGAGAATGCAATAGATATGGGTGAAAATCCCCAACCGATAGCGGCATTAAGTCCACCAAAAATAAATATCAGCGAGATCAGGCAAATAATGATAATATGTCCGGCCAGCATGTTCGCAAACAACCGGATGATCAGCGCAAAAGGCTTGGTAAATACTCCTAACACTTCCACTAATACCAGGATAGGCTTAATCCCAACGGGCACCGGCGGATTAAAAATATGACCCCAGTAATGTTTACTGCCGTTAACTGTAATTATAATAAAAGAGATCACACCCAGCACTGCAGTGAAAGCGATATTGCCCGTTACGTTGGCAGAACCAGGTATCAGTCCAAATATATTATTGATCAGTATAAAAAAGAAAACAGTAAGCAGGTAAGGCAGGTATTTCTGATACGCATGACCCAGATTAGGCTTAGCCACTTCATCGCGAACGAAGGTAATCACCGGTTCGATGGCATTCTGCAATCCGGATGGTGCCTGCCTGGTGCCAATACCTTTTGCATATTTTCTTCCGATGCCCACCAGCAGGGCCACCAGGATAAAAAGAGCGAGCAGCATCTGAACAACATTTCTGGTAAGGGACAGATCGTACACCTTCACTTCAGGATCTACTGCTACAATTTTATTTCTTACCAGTTTATAGCCGTCTACTTCGTGCTCTCCGTGATGAAAGGCTGAAGACATGAATACCGAAAAGCCTTTTTGCGGAGCATAAAGAATTACCGGCAGTGGAATAGTGGCATGATGCAGGTGTCCTTCAGCATCTTTATAACTTAAAAAATGAAATTCATGCGCATCTAGTACGTGGTCGAAAATGACTTCATTCGCATCAAATATCTTTTCTTTCTTTTGAATCGTTTCAGGGGTGTGTTCATTATGTCTCGCATGGTCTGTTTCCTGAGCTGTGGCAACAGTGAATAACATTATGCTAAAAATGCTGAAAACCGCCACCAATAAGGACTTAAGGCTCCTGTTTACCATACCTGAATCTAAATTTGCCGCAAAGATAAGCATGGAGGGGTAAATATGTAAGAATACTTCCTGCTTTTATCAAAAAGGCCTCATTTCACTGCATCACGAATATCTGTTTGCATAAAGTGCAGACCCGAATAAAAACCGCCTAAAGCAAGCAATTCTTCATGCGTGCCTGTTTCTTTGATCTCTCCTTTGTCAAGTACTATAATACGGCTGGCCTTTCGGATGGTAGACAACCGGTGGGCAATAACGATCGCCGTACGGTCAGAGATCAG
>JAYUXA010000044.1:0-9506 GCA_043753245.1 Chitinophagaceae bacterium | reverse complement strand
AAGTGGCTGGCGGATTATTAAAGATAGAAACTACGGAAAAGCTAATGATCACAGCTGACCTGTTAATTGCGCGTATAGATTGCCGCCTTATTCATTATCCACTCATTTTCCGAAAATGGAAACCAGGCGATTATTTTTATCCGCTCGGAATGTCAAAAAAGAAAAAAATATCCAGATTTTTAATCGATCAGAAACTTTCTCCTACCCAAAAAGAAAGATCCTGGGTGTTGGAAAGCAATAAAAAGATCTGCTGGATTGCCGGAATGCGTATTGATGACCGGTTTAAAATTTCAGAGAATACTAAAACTGTATTACAAATAGCCTTTGATCCTCAATTGTTAAAATAATAACGGACACCCGCTACAAATTCCTCTATAGCATTGTATTTTCCGGATATCATTCCCGCCAGGATCAGAAATAGAATGCCGAAAATTGCACCCCAAATATGAGCTGAATGGTTGATATTATCTTTGCCTCTCTTATCCAGCCAGGCAGAAACAATCAGGTAGAGCGGACCGAATACAAAACCTGGTATGATCGGAGGAATAAGAAATAATCCGACTTTAACATAGGGTGCAATCATTAATCCGGCAAATACTACTGCCGAAACAGCACCCGAGGCGCCAAGGCTCCGGTAATTCTGGTTGTTTTTATTTTTCAGATAGGTGGGAAGCAGCGATGCTATCAATGCAAGCAGATACAAAGCCACATATATAAGCTTTCCCGAGGCACCAAAAATGGCCAGGAATTTAGCTTCGACAAACTGACCGAACAGATAAAAGGAAAACATATTGAAAACCAGATGTGCGATGTCGGCATGGATAAATCCGCAGGTGATAAACCGGTAGTATTGTTTGTCTCCTGTTATGGAAGGGGGATAGAAGATCAAATCATTCATGACTTTTTCATTGCTGAAAGCCGTGAACGAGATGATCGCTGTAATAATAATTATAATAACGGTGATCGATAACATTTGTTTTTTTTAAAGATAAGTATAAGCACCGCTCAGATATGATGATACTTTTCGTTTCTAAGAATTGTACAGGCCCGGTAAACTTGTTCTGCAAGTATTAATCTTACCAGTTGATGGGGAAAGGTCAGGGCAGATAAGGACCAGCACAGGTTGGCGCGTTTAATAATGGAACTATCAGATCCGTATGCTCCGCCAATTAAAAAAATAAGTTGTCTGGTGCTTTCGTTTGCTCTTGACTGTAAGAAATCCGAAAGCCGGGATGAACTCAAGGATTTACCGCTCTCATCCAGCAGAACGAGATAATCCGATTCATCACAATTTTTTAAAATTAGTTCTGCTTCCTTTTTCTTAAGTTCCGCTTCTGGAAACAAACCTGCATTTTTTGGTGAGGGTATTATTTTCCAGGAAACGGAAAAGTAGTTCCCGGTACGTGCTGTGTAATCGCTGATCCCAGCTTTTACATAAGGCTCATGATCCTTACCGACCGACCAGAATTGAATCTTCATCCGGTAAAAATAAAAAACCCCTGATATCAGGGGTTTTTTATTAAAAAAAGATCATTCTATACACTGGAGCCACGGATAAGTCTCAACACTACCGCTATTACCGCAATAACCAAAAGAATATGAATTAATCCACTGGCGTTGTAACCTAAAAATCCAACCGCCCAGGCGATTACCAGTATAACAGCAATTAAATACAGGATGTTTCCCATGATAGTGTGTTTAATAAATTAATTAAGATGTAGTGTTACAAAACAGTTAAAGAAAATTGCTTGCCATAGAAACAAAAGGATATATCACCTTTTAAATTGGGTTTTAAAAACTGGCATGGGGAAATATCTCTACAGTCTAAATTATAAGCCTGTTAAGTGCTGCTACTTGCTTAGTTTACATTTTGGAGGTAGCAAAGGCTATCTATTTAAGAACTTGGTATGTTATTCGTGAGTAACCGTAACCGCAACACAGTATCTATGAGTAAAACAATAATTGTGTCTAACAGACTGCCTGTAAAATTGACCGAAACCAATGGTGAATATAATTTTATCCCCAGTGAAGGAGGTCTTGCAACAGGTTTAGGATCAGTCTACAGGCAATCCGGAAATGTATGGGTAGGATGGCCGGGAATGGAAATAACGGACCAGGACATTCAGCAGAAAATAATTAATGAACTGGACAGCCAGAATTTAAAACCGGTATTTCTTACACAGGAAGAAATTAATAACTATTACGAAGGTTTTTCGAATGAAGTGCTGTGGCCGGTATTTCATTATATGCCCACGTACGCCCGTTACCAGCAGAATTATTGGGATAGTTATCTGGAAGTGAATAAAAAATTCCGGGATGCTGTTACCGATATTGCCGAACCTGGTGATATCATCTGGATCCACGATTATCAGTTGTTGCCGCTGGCAGGATTAATAAGAGCGGTCTTGCCGGATATAACCGTCGGGTTTTTTCAGCATATTCCTTTTCCATCGTATGAATTATTCCGTCTTATACCGTGGAGGGTTGAGATTCTGGAAGGAATGCTGGGCGCTGACCTCATCGGATTTCACACGTTTGATGATGCCCGCCATCTGGTGCAGTCTGCACGAAGGCTTTTGCCTTCTGCTACTACTTCTTCCAATGAGATCAGTTATAACAACAGGACGATTATCGTAGATAGTTTTCCTATGGGCATTGACAATGTGAAATTTGAATCGCTTGTAAATTCTCCTTCCGTTCAGGAGCAACTGCTGATACTGGATAAGAATTTTCAGAATATAAAAGTCATTTTATCCATCGACAGGCTCGACTACAGCAAGGGTATTCTACAGCGGCTGCAGGCGTATGAAATGTTCCTCCAGCTGAATCCGGAATACATGAGCAATATCGTTTTATATATGATCGTAGTACCGTCACGCGATACTGTACAACAATATAAAGAGTTGCGGGATGAGATCGATAAGGTGGTAGGCAGTATCAATGCCCGTTACCGGACGTTGGACTGGCAGCCAGTGTTTTATTTTTACAGGTCTTTCCCGGTAGAAGAATTGTCGGCGCTATATCATAAAGCGGATATCTGCCTGGTCACTCCTATGCGGGATGGAATGAACCTCGTTTGTAAAGAATACATAGCCAGCCGGGTGAATAATAATGGAGTGCTGATACTAAGTGAAATGGCCGGTGCTTCAAAAGAACTGGTGGATGCGGTGATTGTAAACCCAAACAATATCGGGTCAATTGCTGCTGCTATCAAAGAAGCGCTTAATATGCCCCTGGAAGAGCAGGAGAGGAGAATGAGAATGATGAAGGAGATCGTGTCAAAATTTAATATCGTACACTGGGTGAAATTGTTTATGTCGAAGCTGGCGGAAGTGAAGCAAATGCAATTGTCGATGTATGCAAAACGGATCAACAACGCTACCCGGCAGAACATTAAAAAATTTTATGGATATACCAATGACCGGTTAATATTTCTGGATTATGACGGAACATTAGTAGGATTTAATACCAATATAGAGCTTGCAGCCCCCGATCAGGAATTGGTAGATCTTTTAAAACAACTGGCCGCTGATAAATCGAACCGTGTGGTCATTGTAAGCGGAAGAGATCCTAAATTTCTGGAGCGTTGGTTTGGATCGCTGGATATCGACATGATCTCCGAGCATGGCGCATGGACAAAGATTAGTGGGAGTGAGTGGAACAGTGCCGTTAATTTAACTGCACTGTGGAAAAAAGATATTTATCCTGTGCTGGAATCCTTTACCGACCGGACAGCAGGTGCATTTATTGAAGAAAAAGATTATTCGCTGGTGTGGCATTACCGAAAGGTAGAGGAAAGCCTTGGACATTTAAGGACTGAAGAACTGGTAAATAACCTGAGGTATCTTGTAGAGGATAAGGGATTGCAGTTGCTGCCAGGAAATAAAGTAGTAGAAATAAAAAATGTGGAAATTAACAAAGGTAAAGCAGCTTTAAATTTTCTTCAGACGAGTGAATATGATTTTATCATGGCTATAGGCGATGACCATACTGATGAAGATATTTTCAAAGCGCTGCCTCCTACTGCAATTACCATAAAAGTAGGCGGTCATATTTCTGCAGCCAGATTTTTTACCGGCGATTATAAAGACGTTCGCGGATTTCTCAGGGATCTGTCTCTTAACCTTATCGATAAACCTGTTGTGAATATCTAAAAATAGAAATACCTGTTAAAGGAATATCGGCATATCGAGTTTCATGGAAATCCGGTATGCCGCATTCATAAGTCCTACATGGCTGTATGCCTGTGGAAAGTTGCCCCATTGGCTTCCATTGTCTTCATCCACATCTTCACTGAATAATAAAAGATGATTGGAATATTGTAGCAGGTTTTTAAATTCCCGGATAGCATCGTCTACCCGTCCAACGCAGGCAAGCGCTTCCACATACCAAAATGCACAGATCAGAAATGTGGTCTTGGGTTTACCAAAATCATCTGCATGCAGGTAGCGGTAAAATAAGCCGGTAGGGGTACGCAATTCTTTTTCTAATGCTTCCAGGTGATCTTTTGCTTTTTGCGACGCAGGGTCTATAAAGTTCATCATGATCAGCTGCAATGTACTGGCATCTAAATGGGGGCTGCCTTTAGCATGTGTATATACTTTACGTACCGGATCGTAACAATCTTCAATATGCTGTGCTGCTTTTTCTTTAAGCAGTATGGCTTTCTGTAATAAAGATTCATCCCCAATCAGTCTTGCCATTTTTTCTGCCGCATTACATCCGGCCCATTGGAACAGATTGCTGTAGGCGTGATGATTTGCCATATTTCTAAACTCCCAGATGCCCGCATCTTTTTCATCAATGGTCATTTCTATTTTGGAAAGAACAGTATCGATCCACATAGCTGAATCTTTTCTTTCTTTGAATATGAACCGATGATCGGTATACAATGGTAAAAGTGATATTAATACTTGTCCGTACAGATCATTTTGAATATGCTCATAAGCCTGGTTTCCGATCCTTACCGGTTTGTTTCCCAGGTACCCATCTAAATGCGGCAGTATGTGTTCAGTAAGCGTTTTTTCTCCGGTAATACCGTATAGTGGCTGGTACCTGAATTCTTCCGAAAAGCAGATGTCAGTTACATAGTGAAAGTATTTTTCCATCTCTTCAAAATGCCCGATATGACTGAGCGAAGTGATCACATAATACGTATCACGTATCCAGCAATACCGGTAATCCCAGTTTCGTCCGCTGCCATTAAATTCAGGGAGACTGGTAGTGCTTGCCGCTATAATCGCTCCGGTGTCTTCATACTGGTGTATTTTGAGGGCCAGAGCGGAACGGATAACGAAAGGCTGGTAAAATAGTACTATAGATGAATGTTTGATCCAGATACGCCAGTATTCTGTGGTTTCCCGGAGAAAATGTTCTGCCGTACTTTGTAAGGGCGCTTCAAGAGGGGCGCCGTAGGTAAGAAGCAAATAACTGTTTTCACTAAGAATGAAATAATGCCCGTCCAGAATATAACTAACAGGGATATTCGTAGTCAGCCGTATTTTTGCTCCTGATCCGAAGTATTCAATATGATTGCTTCCTCTGACTGGTTCAAGCGTGCTGGAACCATAATCATAGGTAGGTTTGCAGATAACTTTAATACGTGGAAGGCCCTGAAGAACTTCAATCTTTCTGATCAGCATCAGAGGCTTAAAAAACCGGTCAAACTGGTGAAACCTTGGAGCAAAATCAGTTATCCGGTAACTACCTTCACTATTGGTAATTTCCGTGCAGAGCACATTCGTATTTTCCCGGTAATATTGTTTGCTGGTATATTCCCCCGCGGGAAGTATAGAAAATTCACCTCCTTTTTCTTTGTCCATCAGTCCGCCGAATACAAAAGAACTGTCGAATCTTGGCCAGCAAAGCCAGGTGACATTTGTATCTACGTTTACGTGTGCCAGATAGGCGCAATTGCCAATAATTCCTTCCTTATAGGTGTGTTTGTCCATATTGTATTATTCAAAACCTGGTCTGCAGATAAAAGTATATCAATCTTTTAACGCCTGATCTAAAAAATTAGGAAGTACATGTGCGTAAGTCCAGCTGATCTTATCGGGATCATTTAATTGTCCGATCATTGCCTGCCACTTTTCATAACCTATGTTTTCAATGACCATCTCTTTCCTGTCATATCTCTGTAAATACATGGTCATGCCGGTAGCGTCAGCTTCCGGATGAAATTGTGTACCCAGCATATAATCGTTAAAACGAATGGCCATTAATGCTCTTTCAAGAGGAATGTGCGGACGTTCTTTTTCTATAGCAAGTATGGAAGCCCCCATTTTTTCCAGCTGGCTGTAATCGGGTTCAATAACCTGGTAATCTCTGCTGTCCACTGCATAAAAAGGATCATTTAATCCACTAAATACCGGCTCCTGCTGTTCGACCACATGGATGGGAAATACGCCGAAGGAGGTCGACTTTCTTTTTGCTACCTGCCCAACTTTAAAATACCTGCAGGCCAGCTGAAAAGAATGACAAATAAAAAGGATGTTTTTTTTATCGGGGTGCCGGAAGCTTTCATTGTACTCTATTATCGTTTTCATCCAGGCAAAATACAACTGCTCCCATTCGCTGCCTTCACTTTCCAATGGAGAACCGGGACCGCCACTGGAAATGTAAATATCGAATTCGGTTCCCGGAAGTTGTTTATCCAGCCTTACTTCAAATTCCTGGATGTCCAGTTGCAGATGACGTTCAGAACCGTATGCACGGAGAATATCTCTCAGACATCTCATTCCCTGATTGGGGTGGCCTTCATTAAGGTCCAGAATTGCCACACGGATCGCTCTATTCATCAAAGTCATATTGCAAAAATAACTAAATCCCGGTAAAGCCTTTGTACATTGGCAATACGATTCGCTTAGCAGCAGGACCATAAAGTCTATTCAGGGTCAGGAAAAACAATTCCCTTTACCAGTACTTCCAGGTAAATGCGGTCAGTTTCATCAAAATGAGCATAGTTTGCGCTGTCCGCATCGAGAACAGCGACCACTTCCCCATTTCTGATCACAGGTATTACGATCTCCGAAAGAGAAAGGCTGCTGCAGGCGATATGTCCTGGATAAGTGTTCACATCCGGTACAATTTGCGTTTCCTGTCTTTCCCAGGCCATTCCGCAAACCCCTTTTCCTTTTTGAATTCTGGTGCAGGCAAGAGGTCCCTGAAAAGGGCCCAGCACCAGTTCATTCTTTTTTACCAGGT
This sequence comes from Chitinophagaceae bacterium, assembly GCA_043753245.1. Classification (GTDB taxonomy): domain Bacteria; phylum Bacteroidota; class Bacteroidia; order Chitinophagales; family Chitinophagaceae; genus Flavitalea. The sequence continues at coordinate 2,300 of JAYUXA010000044.1, read as the reverse complement.
AAAAACCTACCCATAACCATTGAAATTGCTCCTTAAGGCAAGCCGCAATATTGGCCAGGTTCGCTACCAGTTCCGGTTCACCTTCGATCACTGCTTTAATCTGCGGCAGTAAAGAAATATACCGCGCTGCTTTCGAGCCTTGCATTATCGTTAACGCTTCAGACATTAGTTATCAAAAATTGACTGTGAATATAATCGACCACCTGCACCATACTGCCTGTGTTCTCAAACACACTCAGCTGGCGGTCGGCGCCTGTTCCGTTTTCCAGCATGCGGCTTACATAATTAATAGCATGTCTGCTGCCAAGCTGGTCCACCACATCATCTACAAAATCGAGCAGTTCATGAATCAACACCCGTGTACTTACTTCTTCTTCTTTACCAAAATCAATCAGTCTGCCATCGATGCCATACCTGCTTGCCCTCCATTTATTTTCGTTGATGAGGGCGCGGCTGTATTGTATAAAATTCAGATTTTGTGAATGCAGTTTATAGATCTTAGCGCACACCGCCTGAAATAATGCAGCAATGGCAATCGTTTCTGACACGGTCATCGGCACATCACAGATGCGGAATTCTACGGTATTAAAAAAAGGATGCACACGAAGGTCCCACCAGATCTTTTTACCATTGTCTATACAATTGGTTTTGACCAGCAGTTTTATATAGCTGTCGTATGCTTCTATGCTTTCAAACATTTCGGGTATACCTGTCCGTGGAAATTTGTCAAAAACTTTTGTCCGGTATGATTTATATCCTGTTAGTCTTCCTTCCCAGAACGGGCTATTGGTACTCAGCGCATAAATATGAGGAAGGAAATATCTTGTTGAGTTGGCAATATGATTCGCCATTCTGCGATCACCCATGCCCACGTGTACGTGCAATCCAAAGATCAGGTTGCTACGCGCTGCTTCCTGAAGCTCATTGACAATTTCACTGTACCGGACATGATCCGTGATTAGCTGGCTCTGCCAATGGCTAAAGGGATGCGTACCCGAAGCACCGACCAAAAATCCCAGACTTTCTGCAATTCCAGCAATCGTTTTGCGGAGATGCGAAACATCTTTATAAGCTTCGTCCACATCCTGACAGATATCTGTTCCTACCTCTACTACGGCCTGATGCATCTCCGCTTTCACTTTATCTTTAATAACACGCTGTCCTTCCAACACAATTTTCTGTTCGTGGCTTTTCAGCTCCCTCGTGTCCGGATCCATCACCATGTATTCTTCTTCGATGCCCAGCGTGAAATGCTGATTATTTATATTACCCATTAAACCAAAGGTAGTTTTTCCACTGCCTTATGGCAGGTAATAAATAAGCTCCCGCGCAAAAGCCATCCCCAGGTTTTACGCTGGGGATGGAGTAGATAACGTGATGCAGTTTAATTAAAGATATATCGTAGTCCTAATTGTAAACCCCAGGTACTGGTAGTTGAATAATTAGGCTGGTAGGCCGATTTAGGGCCCAGTGGATCAAAAGTGAATTTTGGATTGTCTCTGCTGAATGTCTCTGCTCCGGTGTTGTTCGCAGCACCCGGTGTGCCCAGCACGCCCATATCCTGAAAGGTTCCGTATGTGTAGGAATAACGATATCCCCACTTAGAATTTAACAGATTCAGGAAATTAGTAAAATCAAGACTCACCTGAATAGTGTGTTTTCGATCACCCGAAAGAATTCTGAAATCCTGCATCAGTCTCAGATCAACATGGTGTACCCATGGAAGGGTAGCGCCATATCTTTCGATATACTGGCCTTTATGTTTGCTGAGATACTTATCGTTTGCAATAAAATTAAAAAAGGCTTCGCTCTGCTGTTGCGCCGTATAAGTGTTGGTAATACCACCGCTGGATACTTTGAATCCCTCTACGAATTGAATTTCCGATGGGCTAGCGGGTATATACAGCATGTCATTGCTTTGCCCGTCTCCATTAACGTCGGCACCATATCGAAAGCTATAGCGGTCCTGCGATGCGCCCTGGTAAAAGAAACCAATGATCGTGGCAAATTTTCCTCCGCCATATTCAAACCGGTAAGAACCATTAGCCACCACACGATGGGGAATAGAAAAATTCGAGTTTCCCAGCTCTGGTTTGTTAGGATTCCTTATAATGTTGTTGGTATTGAATCCACTGCCGGATTGATCTGAACTTCCAATGGCTACGTCCTGTGCCATTGTATACGTGTAAGAAAGGCCACCTTCCCAGTTTTTTGAAAAAGTTTTTTGGATCTGTGCGGTTAATGCCAGACTGTACCCCTTGTTCGTATTGTCCAGAACGATCATCTGGTTGACCCCACTG
>JAYUXA010000043.1:0-4540 GCA_043753245.1 Chitinophagaceae bacterium | reverse complement strand
GTATTGGCTACCACTACAGATATTCCGTATGCAGCCTTTAAAAAAGACGGAGACCATCCTTTATACGGGGTGCAGTTTCACCCGGAAGTATATCATTCTACTGAAGGAAAAAAAGTAATAAAAAATTTCCTGGTCAATATCTGTGGCTGCGTTCAAAACTGGACCCCCGAGCATTTCATTACCGATACGGTTGCGGCACTAAAGAAACAGATCGGAGACCGTAAGGTGATCATGGCGCTTAGTGGCGGTGTGGATTCCACTGTGGCAGCAACACTTATACACCGTGCTATAGGAGACCGGTTATCCGGCATTTTTGTAGACAATGGGGTGCTGCGAAAAAATGAATTTGAAGAAGTACTGGAGACCTACAACACCATTGGATTATCTGTAAGGGGTGTGGATGCAAAAGCACTGTTTTACCGCGGGCTGGCTGGAAAAACAGATCCTGAGGCCAAACGGAAAATTATTGGAAAACTTTTTATTGACATCTTTCAGCAGGAGTCAAAAAAAATAGACGGCATTGATTTCCTGGGTCAGGGAACCATTTATCCGGATGTTATTGAGAGCGTTTCTGTTCATGGACCTTCTGTGACCATTAAATCACATCATAATGTTGGTGGTCTTCCTGATAGTATGCACCTGGGTCTGGTAGAACCGTTAAGGTCTTTATTTAAGGATGAAGTGCGTAAAGTTGGCTATGAACTGGGGATACCGGAAGTGATGCTTCAGAGACATCCCTTTCCGGGACCGGGACTTGCCATACGGATACTTGGCGAGATCACCCCTGATAAAGTAGCCATGCTTCAGGAGGCAGATTACAGATATATAAAAGGGCTGAAAGAATTCAATTTATACAAAACGGTCTGGCAGGCCGGAGCGATACTTCTTCCGGTAAAAAGTGTTGGAGTAATGGGTGATGAGCGAACGTATGAATTTACGGTTGCACTAAGGGCGGTGACATCGGTAGATGGGATGACGGCCGACTGGGCCCATCTCCCCTATGATTTTCTGGCATTTATATCCAATGATATCATTAATAATGTGCGGGGAATAAACAGGGTGGTGTACGACATCAGCAGTAAACCCCCTGCAACGATCGAATGGGAATAAACGTCTGGTAATAATTCGGGATTATGAAAAAAAGGCATTGTTATCTACTGGTTCTATTATTTATTGGCTGTGGCAATATCTCTGCACAGGATACCCTGGCTACAAAACGATTTAAGATCGCTCTGTTCACTCCTCTATATTTAGACTCTGCATTTGGTTCCGATTTAGTGTACAGATCCGGAACGGTTTTTCCAAAATACATCAATTCAGGACTGGAGTTTTATGAAGGTGCACAGCTTGCTATAGATTCGCTTAGTAAAGAAGGATTACCGCTGGATATTCATATATATGATTCGAAATCGGACAAAGAAAAAATTCCTGAAGTGCTGAGTTCTGAAGAATTTCAACACACAGACCTGGTAATTGGTCATGTGAACGGCGCTGAAACGAAACTGCTGGCAAATGCTGCTGCAAAAAATAATATTCCATTTATTAATGCCACGTATCCCAACGATGCAGGAGTTAGTAATAATCCGGATTTCGTATTATTAAATTCCACGTTGTATACCCATTGTAATGCAATGTATAAATTCATTCAAAAAAATTATCCCCTGTCGCCGGTGCTACTATTCCGGAAAAAAGGGATGCAGGAAGACAAACTGAAAACATATTTTGACGATATCTCCAAAAATACTGCGGCAGTGGCTCTGAAAATCACCTATGTAACACTTCCGGATAGTTTTGATGTGGAAGATGTACAAAAACAATTGGGGGAAGCATCTACTACCGTGTGTATCGCGGGTAGCCTGGATATCGCTTTCGGGCAGCAGCTTACTCATTTGCTGGCAACGATCAACAAAGACAACCCGACGGTGGTTTTTGGAATGCCCACCTGGTGGGATGCGACCAATTTTGCAAAATCCGACTATAAGGGGATAGAGGTTTTTTACAGCACCTCTTTTTATTTACCTCCTACCCACAAACTGGTGACGGGTATTCACCATGAATTTAAAACTAAATTTTTTTCCCGGCCTACGGATATGGTGTTTCGTGGATACGAAACAGTGTATCATTTTGCTCATTTGCTGGTGCTGAATGAGGGAAACCTGGTATCGGGTTTATCTGACAAACGCTACAGGGTGTTTACTGATTTTGATATCCAGCCGGTGTTGAATCCCAAAACCAATACACTGGATTATTTCGAGAACAAAAAAATCTATTTTGTAAAGAAGCTGGACGGAAACGTAGTGGCTGTTTATTAAATGGCCCGTAGTTATTACTACTTCCTTGCTCTTGTTTTTTCCACCTCAGGTAAGAAGAAAAATACATGTTTCTCTCCGTGAAAACAGGCTGGGGGAGACAGCCGGTTACGAGTTACTATTGGTACATTCAATAATGATCCGGGGGTATACGGGTAATGAATCAGTTGATCGTTATTAATTCTGCAGGACTTATATCCAACGCCGCGGCCAGGGTGTAGATCATCAGAAAAGAAGTATTGGTTTCTCCGGTTTCAATCCGGTGAATGGCACTGAAATCGATGTCGGCTTCATCAGCAAGCTGGCGAAGGCTAAATTGTTTTGCTTCGCGAAATCTGCGCAGGTGCAAACCGAACTTTTTTAATAATTTCTGATCAGAAGGTGATTTCATTGACAAACATTCAATGAATGGCAGAAAATTTTTGTAGGACTATAAGCATACAAATGCTACTTTTAATCTTGAATTTTCTTCTCCATGATTACTTATTCTTCGCCTTCCATTTACCTGCTTCAGACGCTCTTTGCCAAGAAGCCTAAAAATCCAGTGTAGTCCACTTTCCCTTTCCGGTTTTTAATTACTGAAATCAACCCTATCTGCATGAAAAAATGCTTTTTTTTCATAACAGGCATACTATTGTCCTGTGTTACTACCAATGCCCAAAGGCTTTCTATTGGAGACACGCTGCCCGATTTCTGTTTTGAACCTGTGGGCAATGGTGCTTTTTCCGGGAATTCCCTTTCTTCCATTAATGCCCCTTTAACGATCATTGATTTCTGGGCGGTCTGGTGTACAGCATGCAGTGCTGCTTTTCCGAAGCTTGACACACTACAGCATGCGTTTACGGGTCAGCTTCAGATCGTACTGGTCAATAATTATCCGCATACCAAGGACAATGCAATTACTATAGACCGTTTTATTTCAGGGTACATCAGAAAATACCCCGGTTTCTCGGTACCTGTTGTGCAGTTGTCGTCTGAAGCATTAAGACAATCGTTTCCTTTTATTTACATCCCTCATTATGTATGGCTGGGGCCGGGAAGACGCATTCTTGGGATGACCGGTACTGATGCGCTTACAGAAGATAATATCAGGGCAATATTAGGCGGATCTGTACCATTACTGCCGCTTAAAAATGATCATTACGATTTATCACCCTCCAATTCGTTCAAATGAAAAAAATATTCTTTTTTCTTATTCTATACTCCGGAATTTCCACATTAAAGCACAGCAAGGATACACCTCAATACTCCTGGAGTAATACTATTTACATAAGCTATCCCTGTATAAGTTTTACATAAGCTATCCTTGTATAAGTTTTAATAATTTACTATTTGATAATTAATGGTATCGCCTGATCGTATACACCGGTTTTCGGCATGGCCTGTTTTATTGCAATAAAAGTCATGAATGATTTTTGCGATGGGCTATCCGGTATCCTATCAGCGAAAGAATTATAAATACCAGATTAAATACCAGGTGCTGTTTCCAGGTCAATAATTTAAGTACTCCGCCACAGGAACAAGGAAGATCCTGATCTGCCAGCAACATCCAGAACAGGTATCCCGTAAAAACAGACAGCAGTACTGCAGAACAAATAAAACCTGCTTTTTTAAACGAAGGGATAATCAGCAGTATCGAAATAAAAACCTCCGTTAACGGAATAGTCCAGGCTATAAAAGGAGTAATGGATGTAATGCCTTTCATATGTCCCAGCACAAATTGAAAATTTTTCATGCCCGTGATCTTATTGATCGCGGTATACATAAAAAGAAGTACAAGGATCGCACTGAGCAGATCGGTAATAAGGTTCTGTTTCATCTTTCTCGTTTAAACCTTTAAAATTCGTGAACACATCCACTTGAAATTCGACTAATAAAATTATTTTTCGTCCGATACTGTAAGGGAAGAACACTTTGCCACTGAGCTGTCTGGTTAGTATTTACCCTATTTCTTCCGGTACTGTAAAGGGAAGAACACTTTACCACTGAGCTGTCTGGTTAGTATTTACCCCTATTTCTTACGTTACTGTAAAGGGAAGAACATTTTACCACTGAACTGTCTGGTTAGTATTTACCATATTTCTTCCGGTACTGTAAAGGTGTCAGCGTAAAAATGGTTTTAAACCGTTTAATAAAACTCGATTCATCATAACCAAATTGTCTCGACACATCATTCACGGATATATTTTTCTTATTGATTAATATATTTGCCGCTCTGCCCATACGTATCT
>JAYUXA010000042.1:0-4544 GCA_043753245.1 Chitinophagaceae bacterium | reverse complement strand
TCTATCCCCGTTTCGCACAAACTATTTATGTGCGGTACCGTGCGGTAATAAATAAATTTACTGCCAATCAATTGCTACTGAACAGCGCAATATACTTTCCCGGCTTTGCACCAAATCACAGCATCGTTATTCAGGGTGCTTACCAGCGCAGGGATACGCTGCGAAGATATAATTTCAGCAACACTTTTTCTTTTTCCAGAGGCTACATTGATGTTGATTTTCCAAAAATGGTTAAGCTGGGTGTAAACTATCATTTCCCAATTGTATACCCTGATGCCGGCTTTGGAAGCATGGTATACCTGCTGAGAATGAGAGGAAATGTATTTTATGATTTTACGGAAACTAAAAGTCTGCGAACCCGTCAGATTTCCACTTTCCGTACGCTGGGAGCGGAGTTGTATTTTGATTCAAAATGGTGGAATCAGCTGCCTCTGAGTTTTGGTATCCGCTATAGCAGGTTGCTGGATAAGGAAAGCCAAACAAGATCACCGAACCAGTGGGAACTAGTGCTACCGGTAAATATTCTGGCAAGGTAAGCGTGGCATGGATATTTTATTAATCAGGGTATGGGTGCAGATAAATCAATACAAATAAAAGACCTTCCGAAGCCATTGCAGGATACAGATACCAAACAGGCAGAGGAATTTGTAGATAAAAGCAGTATAAGAAAAGATGAAAATGATATACCCGAAAAAGACCTTACTCCCAGGGAGGACGAACCACGCCAAAGAAACCAATAATATGTATTTGCTTAGAGGAAATAAGAGGATACTGGTCCTATATTTGTCGCTATGACCCATATTGAAGTCCTGTTCACTTCTCCGCCTGATGAATTAAAAGATATCCTTATTGCCCTGCTATCCAGATTGAACTATGATGGTTTTGAGGAAATTGACGGAGACCTTAAAGGATATATAGAGGCCAGCGTATTCAACAAGGAGTTACTAGACGAATTGGCGTCTTCTCTGGATATCAGTTACTCTGTTACTCATATACCGGAAAGAAACTGGAATAATTCCTGGGAATCTAATTTCCTGCCAGTACTTGTACATGATTTCTGTTCGGTACGTGCAGACTTTCACCCTCCTGTAAAAAATGTAAAGTATGATATTGTTATCACTCCGAAAATGAGTTTCGGCACAGGGCATCACGCTACTACCCTGATGATGATGCAGCAGATGGAGCACATAAATTTTAATGGTAAAACCGTTTTAGATTTTGGTACAGGTACAGGCGTACTGGCAATACTGGCAAAGAAATCAGGTGCAGATAAAGTGATAGCCCTTGATAATGATGACTGGAGTATCCTGAATGCGGAGGAGAACTTTAGCAGAAATGATGTAAAAAATATTGTTCTTAATAAGGCAGACTGCCCTCCTCAGGGTGAACGATTTGATATTATTCTAGCCAATATCACCCGAAATGTAATTCTCGAGAACTTTTCATTTCTTAGAGCAGGGATCAAAGATAAGGGGACCCTTCTGCTTAGTGGCTTGCTGAAAGAAGATGCGAGCTATATGCTTGAAAAAGCCGCAGAATATGGATTCGTTCCGGATAAACAATTACTACATCTTAACTGGATCAGCCTGCGGTTCACTACTCTCTGAGTAAACTTTTCATTAACATTTCAAAATTCTTTTTGTAAATAGTATACTGTTCGCCTGTTGCAGGGCCATTAAAACCAGTGTCTATTTTTCGCACCAAACCTTTTTTATCGATAATCACAGAAGAAGGAAAAAACCGGATAGGCGTCAGTTCCGGTAATGTCTTTTCCGTTCTCAGACTATCCATCACCGTTACCCCCGTGACCAGCATGGGATAGTCTACCTGAAAACGTTTCTGAAATTTACGCAGGCTATTTACAGATCTGTTAAAATCAGTCGTGTATTCATAAGCAAGAGATACGATCTCTATTCCTTTGCTTTTATTTTTTTTGTAATAAGCACTGAGAAAAGCGGTTTCATCCATACAGTTAGGACACCAGCTTCCCATTAACTGAACCACCACCACTTTATTTTTAAATCGTTCGTCTGCGATGGAAATCAAATTGCCATCAATATCTTTAAAGGCAAAATGAAGCCTGTCTTCTCCCGGCCGGAGTTGCATGGCTACCGATTTCTCTGACACTGCTGCGGAATCATTTCTGAATGCCGTCCAGCTCTTTTTAGCGGTGGCTCCCGAATAAAAAAAGCCCTCAATGTGATCCTCATCAGCAGAACCTTTAAATAAATACGCATTCGATCCGTCGAATGTGGATAGAAAAATAGAATCTGTCGTAGTTATGCCATCCAGGTACCGGTAATCTCCGGAGGGAGTACGTATGGTACCGGTAACCACTGCTCCGGACTGTTTAAATTCCCCTACCCGCGATCGCACAGTGTCTATTCCAAACAGAACCTCCCACCGTCCTTTAACAGCTACGGGATTACCGGAGGCAATCTTGAATCGTTCCGTTCCTTTCTTTGCCGAAAAAGACATTACCACAGCTTGAAGTGCACCTTGTTTTATCCAGCTTCCACTTAGTTTTTTATCGGCATAGGTTAATCGGAATTGTGATTCAAAAAGGGGCATTTCAACGATTACGGAATCCCCTTTCAGAATAATATTATCCACCCTGAGGCGTTCGGCCCCATTTTTTATGTACCAGCTATTATTTTCTTTTTCTTTCTTCCATTCAAAATTAAATACGATGACTTCCCCATCTGTCCGCAGAAGTTTTCCCTGCCACCAACCCTGCTGTGCAGACAATCCAACCGAAAAAAATGGTAGCACAAAGAAAATTCTCAGGTTAAGCATCGTACAGGAAAGTTAAGAAAAGATCCACGGAAAAATGTATAAAAATACAGCCAACGCAATGTAAACCTCCGATGGTGTACGAGTAAGCGTTAAATCGATTTTGCATTGTTTTTAAGATACGCGGACATTTCAATGCGTAATGCTCTCAATTCATCATTCGCCTGCATTAACAATTTGTCGGTACTGGAGACCTGTGGGGCAATAGCTGTTTTCAATCTTATATTATTTGCCGCCTTGACGATCAGAAAAAGAAAAAAGGCAATCATCAAAAATGTAATGGTGGCCTGAATAAACATACCGTATTTCAGTTCGGCACTGCCCACTTTTATTGCCAATGATTTAAAATCCACCCCACCGGTTACCATCCCTATAATGGGCATTAAAATATTATCTACTACAGCGCTGACAATAGTGGCGAAAGCAGCTCCGATAATGATACCAACCGCAAGATCCAGCACATTTCCACGCAGAGCAAAATCCCTGAAATCATTAATAACTTTCATGTTGTAAAATTTTGATTTATAGTTTAAATGAAGTGTTTATTTTAGCAGCCCTGATAATAGTCCGCCTATTCCAGAAAAACCTTTTCCACCACTTAATCCACCAAAAATAGATCCTAGTCCACCCTGGTTCAATCCTGCCGGGGCCTTAGAGCCCTGCATTCCTTTGTTGAGCAGATTTCCCAAAATCATTGGTCCTACAAAACTTAATAATCCTTTGGCCAGACTGCCAATATTAATGCCGGAGCTTTGAAGTTTTTGACCAATACCTGATCCCGAAAGCAGTGATCCCCATCCACCTTCAGATTGTTCCGATAAAGGAAGAGCAGCAGGTGGTGTGACCGTTTGCCGTACATATTCGTTTAAGGCTTCCATCTGCGCCGGGTTAATTTCCAGGTAGGTGGCGATTGCCGAAATATGTGTTTTTTCCGGTTGCGCCAGGTCATTGTCGGACTGCGCGAAAGCGATGAGGTCTGTGACCAGCGAAAATCTCAGTTCACTGTTTTTTAAAACATCCAATGCTGCTTTTAAACCCTGCCCGTTGGTTTCTACAGCTGCAGTCAGTACCTGAGCAGTTTCGGCCTCTGTCAGTTCCGCGCTCCGGGTAAGATTTTTCAGGTAGGCTATTTCCGATTCTGAAGCGGACTGATCGGCAGTAGCAATGGACGCAATAGCGGAGACATACGCTGTTTTTTCTAAAGCGCTGTATCCTTCCAGTAATTGTGCAGACATAAAACTATTTATTTTAATTCAAAAAAATGGATCACAGTGAAGGACAATAAAAGGCTCTGATAAAAGTTCAATTGCCTAACTTTAATATGCGTATTACCAGATCGATAAATATAGGAATATTTGGGGCTATGCTTTTCATTATCTTACTGCCATGCCCTGTTTTCTCTGTGATGCTGACCAATATACTTGCAATTCAGTGCTTAAAGGAATTAAAAGTGCACTATCTGCACAGAACAATGCAATACTGAGCTTTGATCAACATGCCTGATGTGTCGGAAAGTGGCTCCAACCTTGCCTTTGCCATTTGTTGATTTGCCAACAGGATCATTTCTTTTTATGCATTAGGTCGTTAAAAAAATAGATATGCTGAAACTAATTGTATTTGCTGTAGTGATATGTAGTAGCCATTCTGCAGGGCATCCGCTACAAAAGCATTCCTCTGGTAAGAAGAACGCTCCTTTTGCTGGTACCCGTACGGATATGGATACGAGTTTTAGGGATGGTACTGATTTCCTT
>JAYUXA010000041.1:0-9586 GCA_043753245.1 Chitinophagaceae bacterium | reverse complement strand
ATCAACATTTACTAGCCGATGCCGAAATTGAAATTATTGATATAGCTGTTCCGCCTAAGTTTCAAATCGAAGTGATTCGCGAAGCGGTAAAACATGCAGATCATATCAGGGGCATTCTGGCTCAAAAACCTATGGGTATAGATTATGCCCAATCAAAAGAAATTGTTCGCTTATGTGAGGAGGCAGGAATAAAGTTGGGCGTGAACCAAAACATGCGTTACGATCAATCCATCAGAGCGTGCAAATCTATCTTAAATAAGGGCTTATTAGGTACTCCTGTTTTTGCGTCCATTGATATGAGGGCAATACCCCATTGGATGCCCTGGCAGGAAGATTTAGGATGGGTAACGCTCCGTACTATGAGCATTCACCATCTGGATACCTTTCGCTTTTTATTTGGCGATCCCGAACGTGTTTTTGCCAGCGTTAGCAAAGATCCAAGGACTCTTAAAAATTTCGATCACGAAGATGGCATTGCCCTGTACATTCTGGAATACGTAAATGGTTTTCGCGCTGCCGCCTGGGATGATGTATGGACAGGGCCGGCAAAAGAAGGAGCCGAAAGCGATATTTATATAAACTGGCGCGTAGAAGGCACAGAAGGTATGGCAAGGGGTACCATTGGCTGGCCTTTTTATCCTGAACCAACGCCAAGCACTCTTGATTATACAACTACCCAAAAAAAGGAATGGATAAAGCCCAGATGGAAGGAAGTTTGGTTTCCTGATGCTTTTGCCGGACCAATGGCGCAACTAATGTGTGCTATTGAAGAAGATAAAGAACCGGAAATCAGTGGTTATGATAATTTAAAGACAATGGCACTTATTGATGCCTGTTATATATCGGTAAAAGAGCACAGGGCCGTTACGATAGCAGAAATATTACAAAGCTGATCTCACCTAAAATACATATATGATACAAGTCGGAATATTTACAGGCTACTTTCCCTACGCTTTAAAAGAAACCGCCGAACGCATCAGGAGTTTCGGATTCAATACTGTTCAACTAGATGTTTCATTTAAGGATATAGATCTATCCACTGAAAGCATAACCAAAGAAAAATGCAACACCATCCGCGATACCTTTCGAAACCATAATTTACCCATTAGCTGTATTTCCGGTTATACCAACCTGGTACACCCGGATCCTGTTAAGCGAAAAAAAAATCTGGATCATCTAAAAAAGATAATTCAACATGCCCATGAGCTTGGTTCACCATATGTGATCAGTGAAACCGGAACATTTGACGCAGTAAGTGATTGGGTACACCATCCAAAAAACAAAACAAATGAAGGATATGAAGAATGCAGAGCAGTAATACAAGAAATTGTAAATTTTTCCCGGGAACATGGCGTTACGTTTTTAATTGAAACTTATGTGAACAACGTGATTGGTTCGGTTGAGGAAACCCTAAGACTTTTTGCAGATATACAAGATCCACATCTTGGTTTATTAATGGATCCCACCAATTATTTTGAAGATCATAATATTGATCAGGTGGATACAACACTCAATTATATTTTCAACGCATTATCACATAAAGTTATTATTTCACACGCAAAGGATGTAAAAAGAGCTAAGAGTGTACAGGGTGTGCAAATGGCCAATATTGATGCCAGCGAAGCACATGCTTTAAGAGGTGTGGGTATGATTGAATTGCCGGCTCCTGGATTGGGCTCACTTAACTATGATTTGTATTTGCAGCGCTTGAGCAGACAACATCCTAATATCCCTATCATCATCGAACATCTGGATGAATCAGATGTATGGAGAGCAAAACAATTTTTGGATGATAAACTGCGACTGAATGGATATTGATAAATGCCCTTACGAAGACAAAATAGTATATTGATGAAGCAAAAAAAATAATCCGGTTATACCTTAGACATTGTTTTAAAAGTAAGCTCTTTAAAAATTAAACCATAAATGAACGTAAAGAAAATGCTTATTCGCCCATTGGCGAAAAGCCGCTCCAAAGAGTTTCTCGTTTTCTTTTGCTATAAAACAGTATGCGACAATTTGCTTTGTGTAACAAAAAATTAAAATAAACAACCATGCTCTCACGCCGGAATTTGCTGATAAATGCTGCTACTTCAGCAGCACTCACTTCGCTATCATCCTTCATTGAATTGTTTGGAGCTGAAGGGAAGAAAAAATGGAGGATAGGTGCCTGCGATTGGTCCATAGGCAAGAGCAGTTCTATTGAGGCATTTGATATTGCACAACAGATAGGCCTTGATGGACTAATGGTAAACATGGGTTCCGAAAAAAACAACCTTCATTTAAGGGAGCAATCAATGCAGCAATCTTATCTGGAAGCATCCCGAAGAACAGGCGTAAAAATATCCAGTCTAGCCATAGGGGAACTGAACAATGTTCCCTACAAATCAGACCCACGTACAGTAGAATGGGTATGGGACAGCATAGATGTCGCAAAAGCATTGAATGTACCTGTTATTCTGCTTGCTTTCTTTGAAAAAAATGATTTGCGAAATGATGAACAAGGTAAAAAAGAAGTGATTCAAAGGCTGAAAATGGCAGCTCCCAAAGCAGAAAAAATGGGTGTGATCCTCGGCATCGAATCTTACCTTAATGCTGTTGAGCATCTCGAAATTATAGAAGCTGTGGGCTCGAAAAACGTACAGTGCTACTTTGACTTTCGTAATACGGCTGATGCAGGATACGATGCCATCAAAGAATTTAAACAAATCGGCCGGCAAAATATCTGCGAATTGCATATCAAAGAAAATGGCTTTCTGTTAGGACAGGGAACATTGGACTGGATGAAGATCAGGGATGCTGTTTACGAAACCGGATTCTATGGTGACGGGTGGATGCAGATTGAAGGGGCTATACCCGAAGGTGGCAGTGTAGTGACAAGCTATCAACAGAATTTGAAATTTTTAAAACAACTATTTTCCAGAAATGTCTGAATTATTATTAATGCTTTTAATCACTCCACCAAAAAGAATAAATACCACAAAACGAATTGTAATATGAACAAAAAATTCTGTTACCTATTTTTTTTATTCATTGTTTCCATTGCTTGTAATCAACACGAAAAACAAGACGCTGAAGCAAAAACAGCGGGTAAAAAAATCTCTAAAAGCCTTGATCTATACCTGCCTGATGATCTGGAAGCTACCTTATGGGCAGAATCGCCCATGTTCTATAATCCCACTAATATGGATGTAGATATAAGGGGCAGAATATGGATCACTGAAGCTGTGAACTACCGAAATTACAACAACGATTCTACCAGATTTTTGCACCATGCAAAAGGTGATAGGGTAATGATATTGGAAGACAGAGATAGTGATGGTAAAGCCGATACGGCAAAAGTTTTCGTACAGGACGAAGACCTTATTTCTCCTTTGGGTATTGCCGTTATTGGTAATAAAGTGATCGTGTCCTGTTCGCCTAATCTTATCATATATACAGATGAAAATGGTGATGACGTAGCAGATAAAAAGGAAATACTGCTTACTGGTTTTGGCGGCAAGGATCATGATCATTCGTTGCATGCCGTATTTGCCGGGCCAGATGGCAACTGGTATTTTAATGCAGGCAATGCAGGTCCGCATATTGTAACAGATAAAGCAGGCTGGACTTTAAGGGCAGGAAGCATGTACACGGGTGGCTCACCATACAGCAAAAACAATCAAAGCAATCAAAAAAGTGATGATGGGAAAGTATGGGTAGGCGGCCTTGCCTTGCGTATAAACCCAGATGGCACCGGATTAAAGGTGATGGCGCATAATTTCCGTAACTCTTATGAAGTAATTCCTGATTCCTATGGCAATCTTTGGCAAAACGATAATGATGACGAGGTTGTTGCCTGCCGTACTACATGGGTAATGGAAGGTGGTAATGCAGGTTATTTTAGTTCGGATGGTTCCCGCACCTGGCAGGGTGACCAGCGGCCGGGGCAAGATATTTTTTCTGCCCATTGGCACCAGGATGATCCGGGAGTAATGCCTGCAGGAGATCGCTCAGGGGCAGGAGCCCCTACCGGGGTTTCAATCAATGAAAGTGATGCGTTGGGAAAAGATTATCTCGGCTTACTGCTTAGTGCTGATGCAGGGCGGAATATCATCTTTGGCTACCGTCCTTCACCAAAACAATCGGGTTATGATTTAGGTAAACGAGAAAACTTCATAAGTTCTTTGGCTGATGATAATGCCGGATATGTATGGAATGATACAGCCCATAATGCTAATAAGGAAAAATGGTTCCGGCCCAGCGATGTTACTATTGGTACCGATGGAGCCCTTTATGTAGCAGACTGGTATGATGCTGTAGTAGGTGGCCACCAGATGCAGGATAGCATTGGCTATGGCAGAATCTATCGCATCGCGCCTAAAAATAAAAAGCTGGCAGCTCCCAAAATAAATTTGAACACGACAGAAGGGCGCCTACAGGCCTTAAAAAGTCCCGCCATTAATGTGCGTAACCAGGGTTTTCAAAAACTAAAACAAGCAGGCGAAGCATCTGTAGATGTAGTAAAATCCTTACTATCCGATGCCAACCCTTATATAAAAGCAAGAGCTATCTGGCTGCTCTCTCAATTGGGCGAAAAAGGAAAAGCAGAAGTGGATAAAATACTCAGCGATACGAATGCTCAGTTTAGGGCTACCGCCTACCGGGCACTTAGGCAAACAGTAGCTGATATAATGCCTTATGCCGACAAAATGGCTGCGGACACTTCTGCTTTTGTTCGAAGAGAAGTGGCTGTTTCTTTACGCGATCTGCCTTATGAAAAAACAAAAACTGTTTTTTTGGAGTTAATGAAAAATTATGATGGTGAAGACCGATGGTATTTAGAAACCTTAGGAGCTGCTTTACAGGGACATGAGTCTGAAATTTATCCTGAAGTGGTAAAAATGTTTGGTGAAGGAAAACCGGCTGCACAATGGAACAAACAAATGACCGGTTTTGCGTGGCGCCTGCATCCGGCGGAAGCGGCCAGCGATCTTGCGTTAAGGGCTAATAATTCTTCCCTGCCGGCAGATGACCGTCAGGCTGCTTTAACCGCCCTTGCTTTTATTAATAATAAACCTGCGGCCAATTCCATGCTTGCGCTTTCAAAAAGTAACATTCCGGAGGTATCGGGGGCTGCTACTTACTGGCTGTCTTTTAAGCAAAGCAACGACTGGTATCAATTGCTTGATTGGAGTAAGATCAGTTTAAATACAGGCTACCAAAGGAAGTTGGCACAAATGAAAATTAAACAACAGATTATGCTGGATGAACAGCAATCCCTCAATGAGCGTAAATCGCAAGCGGGGCAAATGGCAATGGATTCTGTAGGAGGACAAATGCTCATTGGTTTAGCCGCTGATAAAAAGTTGCCAGAAGCATTGCTTCCTTTTATCCAGGAAAAAATATTTCAAAACCCTGATGCAACTATTCGAATGCAAGCCAGTAATTATTTTAAAAGAACTAGTACAGATACCTATGCGATACAAGACATTTTAAAGTTAAAAGCCGATGTAGCCAAAGGAGAGACCGTGTTTACCAGTCGCTGCGCTACCTGTCATAAATGGGGAAATGAAGGCAGCACTATTGGCCCTGATTTGTCAACTATAGGAAAAAAGTTCGACAACACAGCATTGCTTGATGCCATCATTAATCCAAGTGCTGCAATTGTTTTTGGTTATGAGCCCTGGCTAGTCAATACAAAAGATGGTCAATCCATTTATGGTTTCCTGCTTTCAGAAAATAAACAAGCCATTGTAATAAAAGATATTGCCGGTCAAAAACATAGTATTGATGTAGTAAAAATTACCTCTAAAAAGAAACAGGATAAAAGCCTGATGCCTGATCCTGTAAGCAATGGGCTGAGTGAAAAAGACCTTGCTGACGTAATTGGATTTTTAAAGAGTAAATAAGGCTAACTGGAATTAATCATTTCCAAAAAAATTAAGACAACTAAAAACAGGTGTATGAATAAAAGAGTTTTATTCTTTTCCTTGCTGGGAGTACTTTCAATTTTTATAAGCGGATTTTCTTTAGATCTGGCAATGCAATGGAAAAAATGGAAGTCTTTATTTGATGGAAAAACATTGCAGGGATGGCATACGATACCTGGCGGCGAATGGAAAGTTAAAGATGGTGCCATTGCGGGGCTTAGCGATAAAGCCGATACGCGCCATGGGTTGTTAGTAACCGACAGATCATTCCAGGACTTTGAGATCCGAATAGAATATAAGGCCATTAAAGGAAACAGCGGTCTGTATTTTCGGGCAGAGGAAGTTGGTGGCGTAGTAGGTGTGCATGGATTTCAGGCAGAA
Source organism: Chitinophagaceae bacterium (assembly GCA_043753245.1). Lineage (GTDB taxonomy): Bacteria > Bacteroidota > Bacteroidia > Chitinophagales > Chitinophagaceae > Flavitalea. The sequence goes on along the minus strand of JAYUXA010000041.1, from coordinate 3,293 downwards.
ATAGATCCTGATAAGGATGCCGGTGGCTTATATGAAACAGGTGGAAGAGAATGGGTAGTAAAACCCACTGTAGAACAGGTGCAAAGTTGGTACAAGCCAGGTCAATGGAATAAAATGACAGTACGTGCTGAAAAAGGCCATATTACCGTATATGTCAACGGCAAAAAAACAGCGGAATTGTTTAATGACACCGGCAGATCTGAAGGACATATTGCTTTGCAATTACATGGTGGCATAGATATGCATACGCTTTTTCAAAACATTAAGATCCGTGAGCTATGAGACTGTATTGGCTCTATTTCAAATCCCTTAAATAAGTTTTTTTTACCAGGATTTTTCCCATGCCCCTGTGAATGAGGACTGGACATACTTTTCATTTAGGTTGACCTCTTTCGTCACATTGGCGCGTGTCCTGCTTGCCGATGCCCAGCGCGTAGCTTGACGCGTTTACATTTGTCCGACACATCATCCAGCTTATTGGTATTAGACCTGGAGCCATAAGTCAGGTCGTCTATCGCCAACGGCTTGCCACCGGTGTTGGCCCCGTTGCCCATTAAGAAAAGTAATATCTTTCCCGAGTGCGTACTCAGTTAAATTTATCCGGGTTGAGATAACCCTTTGTATTGCTTACCGTTGTGTAGATGTGCCAGGCTATTAAGCGGCTGAAACAGGATTTCATAAAAGTATTCTCATACGGATTGTCTGTTTCGTCATGCATTGGTCAATACTAAACCAAAGAAGAATAGCGAGATACAACTTAAACGCATATTGTTCGCCACGATCCGAATGAATGATCAGGAAAAAGCGTTTTTTGCGTTTACCAAGTGCTGTAAGCAGTGTATCAATTACCAACTGCTCCTTCATGTGATCATCCAATTGTCAGGCAATGAAACCACTTTGGAAACTTATTTCGATTCGTTTGCCATGCCTCTACTTGTTGTGACATGATGCGAAGGAGACTAAAACATTGATCCTAAAAATCAAGTGGCCGGGGAGAGAACGAAGTGAGTTAGGATTAAGGATGCCTTAACATTACTGTTTATAATATGAAATTATTGTTGTACCTATACCGTGATAGTGTTTTTGCATCCCACCAAAAGACAATAATTATAACCATACTCACTAATATCATACAAAAAATAAATGGATTATATTGAGCACCATAATTTGGAATTAAATATGGACTTATATTTATCATGGTATGAAAGAGTCCCATTGCAAAAACGCTTTTACCAGCATTGTTAAATATCCAAACCATAATGATTCGTAATAAAACAGTGGCAACGCATTGCCAAATAATCCAACCGGTTTTTTGATGAGCCTGATAATATGGAAGATATGCCATACAGCCCAAATAATTCCAAGCACAAGGCTTGCTTTCAATGCTCCATACCGGTTTTGTAAAGGTTCAATAATATAACCGCTCCAGCCAACTTCTTCACCAAGAGCGCCAATAAAATAAACAAAAAAAAAATGAAAACAAATAGAAAGGAAACAGCAGGCTGAGGTAGCAACGCTCCTGTTATTTTCAGGTACCAATAAGATAGCAATGTCGTAGCGGGCATAAGCAACACAATCAGTATATACCATTTTTCACTAGCGTCCTAATGTTTTAAATAGTAGTTCTTTGAAAATATTGATAGATGAGGGTTTCAGCTGATTTGAAGCTTCAAACGATTTGAGCTCAAAAATGCCTTTTTGATGCCTGTCAAACAGTCATACTTTACCGGATGAACAATGGTAAATATTTGTTTGCGAAACAGGGGGTTATTATGTCTTTGATAAAGGATATATCGATTATGACCGGCTGTATCTAATTCATCTAAGCAATGCTTATTTTGTTGCTCGCTTTAAAGAAAATGGGAACTACCGAAGATTATATTCAGCTAAAGTGGATAAATCTACTGGTGTCATGTGCGATCAAACAATCCGGCTCAACAATTACTATGCTGCAAAAAATTATCCCGAAAAGCTACGCAGGATTAAATATTACGATGATATAACCTGTAATACATTTGAATTTGCCACGAACAACTTTCAGTTGACAGCATTGGACATTGCAAAGCTATATAAGCATCGTTGGGCAGTGGAATTGTTCTTCAAATGGATAAAGCAGCACCTCAGAGTTAAATCCTTTTGGGGATACTCAGACAATGCGGTAAGAATCCAAATTTATACTGCCATAATTGCATACGTTACTGTTGCTATTCTCAAGGAGAAACTTAAAATCAAGCACACGAATTATGAAATATTACAGGTTTTAAGCATAACGTTACTCAACAAGATCCAGTTGGAGCAACTGTTTCAGAAAACTTATCTTCAAGATTTCAAAGAACTAAATGCTAATCAATTGATTTTGCTATGATTAAGTTAGGATGCTAGTGTTCCGACAACATATAATATAACTCCTTTTTTTTGAGTATCTGAGGAAATTTTTAGTGGCATCAATAACATTAAAATGAACAATAATACACGTGATGTATTTTCTCCATAAATAATAAAAGTAGAAATGTTGCTCCAAAATATTTTAGGTTGAAAAATAATAGGTAATTTGTTTCTGAACACAACATCCCATATCAAAATTGATAGTGCTAAAAGGAAACAGTTAACGAAATATTTTTGAATATATTTTAATTTCATTACTTTTTTTTCAGCATACTTTACAGATAATTATAATTAATTTTTATCAGCTAAACTGTTACTATCATTCAAAATATCTCTCTCAATTATTTGTCTTACCAATAAGGGTTCTTCAAATAAGGGGCTATGTGCTGAATTATTAAATGTGTAAAATCCTTTCAAAGGTGCTTGAAGTTTATTTAAATACGCTTTTGATAAATTTACATTAACTGTTAAATCAAACTTACCACTGAAAAAGTAAACAGGAATTTCTAGTTTAGGTATTTGAGATGTAAAATCTGTTTCGAGCATTTCATTTATCAAATTTGTTTTAGGGATAAATAAAATTTTCGATTTCCAGATATTTATTTTTTCTCTCAACGTATAAGCCTTGCAAGTCCATATGGGAATAAATATTCCCCAAAAAACCGATTTCATTTCATGCATAGTTCCTATGCCTAATTCGTGCATGTACTGATCTCTGATATTTGACTTATAAAATGAAAGTATGTTTGAATCAGAATCTAAAACAGGATATTTTTTTAATTCAGTAATTGCTTTTTGATTTTCATCTGTTCTGTAGTGCTCCAACATATATTTGTAAGCAACTTTTTCAGATTCAGCTTGATTAGTAATCTGCCCCATTCCAATGTAGGCAGCATACAATTGTGGTT
>JAYUXA010000040.1:0-4561 GCA_043753245.1 Chitinophagaceae bacterium | reverse complement strand
ATGAATAAACGATCATTTTTTTTGGTATTTGTGCCCTTTTGTTTGTTTGCGTGCTCCATTTCTTCCACACCGCGCTCTGCACCGTTGAATGAAAACCTGTATAGCTCAGGCCGAGATTCCGTTCTTGCAGATAGTATCGTTTACCATCCTGTTCGCGTAGACCATCATGGAAACATTTTGCCATGGTTCTCTTCCAGCCCGGGGTTGTCGTACGATCATGTACTGAATCTGGTATGGACTTTTTGGAAAAATATAGAAACCGATTCCAATGGAATAAAGTACTACATGAACCATCAGGTATGGAGGCCAAATCACGATCATCGGGGTTTAGGCGGCGATCAGGTAATGATGTCCTTGTCTTCGTGGGATCTTTACTATAATTATTCCGGGGATGTGGAACTAATTGAGAACATGAAATATATGGCAGACTATTATCTTGAGCATTCCTTATCGCCTGTAAACTGCAAATGGCCCATCTTCCTTTTCCATACAATATGAACGTGGAATCCGGCATATATGACGGAGACATGATACTTGGCAAAAATTATCTTCAACCGGATAAAGCCGGGTCATTTGGTTTTGAGCTGGTCCATCTGTACAAAAAAACCGGGGAACAGAAGTACCTCGACGCTGCGATCAGGATGGCCAACACGCTTGCTCACATGGTTGAGCCAGGCGATAGCTCACATTCACCATGGCCATTCAAGGTGAATGCAGTTACCGGAGAAACAGGAATCCTCCTGGATAAGGCGGAGTGGCATGAAGGCATGGATAAAGAACTGGATACCTCCATGCAGAATAAAAAGTTTACTTCATATACTACAAACTGGACCGGTACATTGGGATTGTTTTCGGAATTGATAAAACTGAATAAAGGAAATAAGGAGCAATACCTCCGGGCATTTGATATAACTATCGCGTGGCTGAGAACCTGGCCTGCAAAAAACAACAGATGGGGACCTTTCTTTGAAGATGTTCCCCGATGGTCCGATACCCAGATCAATGGCATTACCTATGCAATGTTTATTATGGAAAATCCTCAACTCGACCCCAACTGGAAACAAACCGTAAAGAATATATTTCAATGGGTATATGAGCGCCTTGGAGAAGATGCCTTCGCTAAGTATGGAGTAACCGTTGTTGCAGAACAGACGGCCTACAAAGTGGCAGGTAACAGCCATTCTTCGCGTCAAGCTTCCATGGAGCTGATGTATTGGGAGAAAACCGGCGATAGCGCTTACGTCCTCAATGCCATTCGGCAATTGCATTGGGCTACCTATATGGTTGATCATGACGGTAAAAACTTTTATCCTACTAATGATATTTGGATGACGGACGGATATGGAGACTACACACGTCATTATATTCGCGCCATGGCCAGCTGCCCACAACTTGCGCCTGAAAATAAAGACCACATGCTACGCTCATCGTCTATAGTTCAGAAAATAAATTATCAACCCGGGCAGATCATTTATATAACATTTGACGAAAGTTCTGAGGAAAAGTTCCGGCTTATTTCAATCCCAAAAAAAATTATGGTAAATGGGAAAGAACTGCCGAAGAAAATTAATGACGCAGCAGTGGGATGGACCTGGCTGCAGTTGGATAAAGGAGGTACCCTGATCATAAGCAAAAACTTTAAAGGACCGGTAATCATTGAAAAGTAATTTTTGAGAGTAATTCCTTTCGGGGTTTCTGGCCCGCAAGCCGGCCGCCATCGGCAACAAAAACCTGACCTGTGATAAAGCTGCTCTCATCGCTGATCAGAAATAAAAAAAGAGAAGCAATCTCTGCCGGATTACCGCGACGATTTACAGGTATGTAGCGGTCAACGAAATAGCGCTAAAATCAGGGCTGTCTATTTCCAGGGAAAATAATAGTAATAATGAAGGAAGTTATTTTACCTCAATAAACCCTAAAGCCGAACCAGCTTTTTACAGCAGATATTAAAAACGCAAACCTTTTCGATTCATGGTCTATTCCTCAGACTATGCTTAAGAGTGGAATATATATCCCCGGCGATGCAAAGGCTTTGATTAAATTAAAAGGTATAAACAGTACCAGCCTCATTGCAGCATCGCAAAACAAAGGTCCGCTGAAACTTTTTAAAAACAAAAATGCAGGTATAGCTGCACCCCTGAACCAGGACGATAAAAAAGCGTTTATTATATTAAAAAACGGTAAAACCAGGAAAGAAGAAAATTATCACGGAAATTCTTTTCTCTCCCAGTCGTCCCGGTTCATATCTGTAAATAGCCTCGTAAAAAAAATAGAAGTGGTGAATATCAAAGGCAAGAAACGGGTACTAAATTGTAATTGAACTGCCTTATTAATAATGATTAAGTATGGTAAATGTTTTTTTTATGTGCGCATGAATATTAAGTAAATATAGGTTATTATTGTATACATTTTATCTAATAATTTGTAAGCAAATAATAACATTAAACCTTTATGGTAAAGAAACTGCTCTCTGCTGCCCTCCTTTCCGTCGTTATGCAGGCAAGCGCTCAGGATAGTATCCTGATCTATCATGAGATCCGGAAAGATCTATCCGGCGCCATCCTTCCCTGGTACAATGAAGAACCTGGAAAATCATATAACCATGTTATACAACTTGTCTGGCATTTCTGGGATACGATGAGAACCGATATGAACGGGTTGCCCTACTATATGAATCACCAGGTATGGAAACCTGGTATGAACGACCCGCGGGGTTTGGGAGGCGACCAGATCCAGATGGCGTTGTCTTCCTGGCGCTTATTATATGCCTACACCGGCAACGAGAGAATTAAAGAAAATATGCGTTTTCTCGCTGATTATTATATCACCAATGGATTTTCTCCTTCCCACTTTAAATGGGCCAATATTCCCTTTCCTTATAACAGTTTAATTTATTCCGGTAAATACGATGGCGACATGGTAATAGGAAAGGATTTTACCCAGCCGGATAAGGCCGGTTCGTTAGGTATCGAACTCGTGAATCTGTACAAAATGTTAAGTAAGGAAAGGTATCCTAACGCAACCGACCGTCTTTATCTTCAAAAGGCGATGGAAATTGCGAACACGCTTGCTGCTAACGTCAGCATGGGTGACGATGATCGTTCACCTTTGCCCTTTAAAGTAAACGCACGTACCGGTGAACCTGGAAAACTAAAAGATAATGCCGGCAGTGGTAAAGATGCAAATTTTAGCGTGTACACAACCAATTGGTCGGGTACACTGGAATTGTTCCTTGAGCTGATCCATATGAAAAACGGAAACATTTCTTCTTACCAGAAGGCTTTTGATACGATAATTAACTGGATGAAAAAGTATCCACTGCAAAATAACAGGTGGGGTCCTTTTTTTGAAGATATTCCAGGATGGAGCGATACGCAAATCAATGCGATAACCTTTGCACAGTTTATGATGAACCATCCGCAATACTTTCCTGAGTGGAAAAAGGATGTAAAGGAAATATTTGACTGGGTGTATGAAAAACTCGGTAATAAAACATGGGAAAAATACGGAGTGGTGGTGGTTAACGAACAAACTGCTTATATGGTTCCGGGTAATAGTCATACCTCGAGGCAAGCATCCGCAGAATTACAATATTATGCGCTAACCGGTGACAGCAGCAGGAACAGGAATGCACGGCTTCAGCTGAACTGGGCAACCTATATGGTTGATAAGGACGGCAAAAACAGGTACCCTAAAGATGAGAACTGGCTTACTGACGGTTATGGTGATTATGTGCGTCACTTTATCAGAGCGATGTCTGCTTCGCCCGACCTGGCCCCATCCGATGAAGACCATATCCTGTCTTCGACTTCAGTAATTCAGCAGGCGGATTATCCTCCCGCGATTAATGAGTTTCTTGTTCCCGAAGTGGATATAGATGATGTGCCAAAGGTGAAAATTTATTTCAGAACCTTTGATAAAAAGGGAGTGGAGGTAATACGGATGAAGAAAAAACCTGTAAAGATATTCATAGACAGGAAAGAGATCAGAGAAGGTATTGATTCTGCAGGTAACGGCTATGCCTGGAAAGCGCTCTCAAAGGGAGGTATACTTACCATTACCAGGAACAATGGTAACCTGGTGTTGATATTGGATTAAATTCCGCAGGTAGTAGGAAGAAAGTAAAAATAGAATGGTTATGATATTTCCCCCTCACAATAAGAAGATTTTTTATTTAGGCTGTATTATAAATATATCCAGCTTCATTAGCCTGCTGTTATTTTCCTGCGGACAAAAATCTTCAATCCCTGTAAACAAAGTGGAAGTTCCGGAAGGATATTCGGTTGAAGTAGCGGCAGGACCAGATCTGGTAGATTATCCCATGTTCTGCAGCCTTGATGAAACAGGACGGCTTTTTGTTTTTGAGTCAGTCGGCAATGTGTATGACAAAACAGAAGACGCGCTAAATAACCCTCAATTCCGTATAAAATTACTGGAAGACATAAATGAAGATGGCATTTATGATAAAAGCACGGTTTTCTTAGATAAAATTGGATTTCCACAGGGTGGAGTATTTTATAAAGGCAGCCTGTATGCTTCTTCCGCACCCGACCTGCTAAAA
>JAYUXA010000039.1:0-9601 GCA_043753245.1 Chitinophagaceae bacterium | reverse complement strand
ATCCTCTATGTGGGAAAACAGTGCCGTAAAGGTATTTCCACACCTCAATCTTCCATCAATGATCTAATGGTGTACCATGCCCGTCAGGGTAAATTGGTGGTGCGCCTGAAGGGAGGTGACGTCTCCATTTTTTCCAATATTCTGGATGAACTGAAAATACTTTATCAGGAGAAGATCCCGTATGAAATTGTTCCGGGTGTTACCGCAGCTTTAGGGGCAGCAGCATATTCCGGAATACCGTTGACCGCAAGAGGATATTCTACCGCAGTACGATTTGTAACCTATTACAAATCGGATATTGTATCTGATGCCTACTGGAAAGAATTGGCAGACACTACTGATACCCTGGTTTTTTATATGTCTGCAGAAACGCTGGACAGTGTAGTAGCGCATTTACTAGCTAATAATATTTCGTGCGATAAAAAACTTGCTGTAATTGGTCAGGCTACTACCCCGCAGCAGCAGGTAACCGTGTATCCTTTGCAGGATTATGCATTTAAAAAAAGTACCGGATACATATCCCCCACTATAGCGATCGTTGGAAAGGTGGTAAGCCTTCACGAACAATTTGCGTGGTTACCGAACAATGAATCACCCATAGAATATTTTACGACCGGTAAAACGGCAATTAAAAAATAAATCTATTTATGCTTCCTGAGTTTAAATTAAAAATTATCCGTGATCTGGTTGCTACGTCGAACAAAGAGGAATTGATCTGGATAAATGGTTACCTGGCCGGGATTATTTCTAATGAAGTTATTAGTGAGTCGGCTGCTGCAAAACCTGCAGTGGGAAAGCTGACCATTGTTTACGGTACGGAGACGGGCAATTCAAAAAAAGTGGCAACGGATTTTGCCCTGAAGGCCAAAAAACACAGCATCAACGCGAAAGTGATCAGCCTGGACCAGTACCGGTTAATTGACCTGGCCAAAGAAGAATATTTGCTGGCTGTTATCAGTACCCAGGGAGAAGGCGAGCCGCCTACTGCTGCAAAGAAATTTTATGATCATATTCATCAGAATGACTTTCAACTTGAAAAACTGAAATATGCCGTACTTGCACTTGGAGATACTTCCTATCCTTTATTTTGCAAAGCAGGAGAAGATGTAGATGCAAGGCTCGAAAAATTAGGCGGAAAAAGAGTTGTTCCGATATTAAAATGTGATGTTGATTATGAAGAAGAAGCAGAAACCTGGTTTTCCCAGGTGTTGCAAAAATTAGGTAATACAGCTACTACCCCCGGCAACGGAGCTGCAGTTGCAGCTCCGAAAAAAAAATCTTCCGGTAAAAAAATTTATACCGGTTCGGTGCTTACCAATATAAACCTGAACGACATAGGTTCGAATAAGGAAACACATCATATTGAAATTGGGGCGGAAGACATTGAGTATCTTCCAGGCGATTCGCTTGGAGTGATTCCGCATAATCCCATTTATGTGGTGGAGCCCATTGTTGAGTTGCTGGGTATAAAAAAATCGCAGACTTATTTTTTCCGTAATGAAGAAGTAACTGCTTTTGATCTTTTGCAATCAAAGCTGAATATTTTTTATCTGCCGGAAAGAGTGGTTAGTAAATATGCTGCTTTGGTAGGACAGGAAATTCCTTCCACTAAAATCGGATTGCTGGACCTGCTTCGCATTTATCCTTTAAAAAATAACAATCAGTTCGAAGACCTTATTACTATTCTGGAACCGATATCTCCCAGATTGTACTCTATTTCTTCTTCTGCAGAAGCACATGGTGGAGAAGTGCACATCACGGTAGCAAGGGATAAATTTCATGTGAATGAGGAATGGAAATGTGGATTGTGCTCCGACTTTTTATCCCAGCTTCAGGTAAACACCGGCGTTGAATTTTATATACACAAAAACAGCCAGTTCCGATTGCCTGCAGACGATAAGGATGTCATTATGATTGGTCCGGGTACCGGCATAGCTCCCTTCCGTTCTTTTTTAGCCCAGCGCGATGCAACAGGTGCCAGCGGAAGAAACTGGTTGTTTTTCGGCGACCAGCATTTTGTGTCAGACTTTTTATATCAGACAGAAATCCAAAACTGGCTGGAAACAGGTGTGCTTTCCAGGATCAATGTTGCGTTTTCCAGAGACACCAGAGAAAAAGTGTATGTGCAGCATAAAATGCTGCAACACGGAAAAGAATTGTACGATTGGCTGGTTAATGGAGCGTCCATTTATGTATGCGGAGCAAAAGATCCAATGAGTGTGGATGTGGAAGATACCCTGATGATGATCGTAGAGAAATTCGGTCAGAAAACAATTGAAGAGGCCGTCCAGTTTGTAGAGCAGCTCAAAGATGAGTCCAGATATTTAAAAGACGTTTATTAGTAAATAAAAGATATGGCAGAGCATAATAATTTATCTTCTACTGAAAAAATTAAGCAGGCCAGTGATAACCTTCGAGGCACTCTGGATGAAAGTCTCCGGAATGAAGTAACCGGCAATTTTTATGAGGATGATGTGGCGCTGGTCCGCTTTCATGGAATGTACGTGCAGGATGACCGGGACAGGAGAGAAGAAAGGGCGAATAAGAAGCTGGAACGTTTGTATTCGTTCATGATCAGGTTACGTTTGCCGGGTGGCGTTATTACCCCCCGCCAGTGGATGGACCTGCATCATGTGGCAGGAGAAAATTCTACCGGTATAATAAAAATTACGACCAGGCAAACCATCCAGTTGCATGGAGTGGTAAAAGCGGATATCAAGCCAACGCTTAAAGCATTCAATGAAGCGCACCTGACAACTATTGCTACCTGTGGGGACATAAACAGAAATGTGTTGTGCTCTTCGAACCCCAGACAATCGGCACTGCATCAGGAAATTTTTTCTTATGCTACAGAAATAGACCGGTTATTGCTTCCTAAGACACATGCTTATTACGAAATATGGCTGGACGAAGAAAAAATAGCGGATAAAACCTCGGAGGCGGATCCGCTTTACCAGGACCGGTATATGCCCCGAAAATTTAAAATCGCCATTGCTATCCCGCCAAATAATGATGTGGATGTTTTTGCCAATGATATCGGATTAATTGCCGTGATCAAAAATGACAAACTGCAGGGTTTCAACATCGCCATTGGTGGCGGTATGTCCACCACTCATGGTAACCCAGACCATTATGCGCGTTTAGGTTCCGTTATTGGTTTTGCGGATACAAAAGAAAAATTATTGAAAGCGGTTTATGAGATTCTAACCATTCAGCGCGATTATGGCAACAGGAGTGACAGAAAGCTCGCCCGCTTAAAATATACTGTCGATCGTCTGGGAATTGATTGGTGGATGGAAGAACTGGAAAAACGGACTGGTTTTAAACTGGATAAACCGGAAGCCTATCAATTTGATACACGCCTGGATTATTACGGTTGGGAGCAGAATCACCAGGGATTGTGGTATTATACGGCGTTTGTTGAAAACGGCAGGGTGCTGGATGATGAAAAGCTGATGTTGAAGTCTGCTTTTTATGAGATTGCGAAAACGGGGAAAGCTAATATTATTTTTACCTGCAATCAAAACCTGATTGTGGGCGATATTAATCCTGTTGACAAAGAAGAAATTAATACGCTTCTGAAAAAATACGGCGTGCTTGACCATACTATCCGGGCTTCTAAGATCAGGAAAAATTCCATGGCCTGTGTGGCGCTCAATACCTGTCCCCTGGCCCTGGCTGAGGGACAGCGTTACATGCCCTCGCTCATCAACAAGATTGAACCGCTCCTGGTATTGCATCAGCTTGATGAAGAGAATATAGTGATGCGGATGACTGGCTGTCCCAATGGTTGTGCCCGCCCTTTTGTAGCAGAAATAGGGTTTGTGGGAACGGCACTGGGAAAATACAATCTGCATCTTGGAGGAGACAATATGGGCATGCGGCTGAATAAAATATATAAAGAAAGTCTGGAAGAGCAGGATATCTTAAATGAATTGGATACCTGGTTTGGAAAATTCAAAAAGGATCGTATAGGAACAGAAAGTTTTGGTGACTATACCTGGAGGAAATTATTTAAATAAGAGATGCAGGATTATGCTCAGACTTATCATCAGTTCTATTGCATTCATCGTTTTGGTATCTACAGCCTCTGCCCAAAAACAGACAGACCATTTGGAGCAGGTATGGGGTGGATATTTTAATCAAACCCGTTTTAATAAACACTGGGGGCTCTGGGTGGATCTGCATCTGCGCACCAGGAAAGACTTTTTTACCGATTTTTCTCAATCCATTTCCAGGTTTGGCCTGACCTATTATTTAAGTGATAAAATAAAGCTTACCGGTGGATATGCGTATATCAATATCTTTCCTGCAGATAATCATGCAAATGTTTCCGTGCCCGAGCATCGTCCATGGCAACAGTTGCAATGGCATACCAATTCATCAAAACTCCGGATCATGCAATGGATCCGGTTGGAAGAAAGGTTTCGTCATAAGATCAAAAATAATAACGAACTTGCTGACGGGTATAATTTTAATTACAGAGTGCGGTATAATTTCTTTCTGTCCTTTCCCCTGGGGAAAAGGCCATTTGAAAAAAATACATTGTCTGCCGTAATCAATGATGAACTGCATATCAATGCAGGCAAAGAAATCACCTACAATACATTTGACCAGAACAGATTTTTTATTGGATTTGCGTATCATGTTAATGCACATGACAATCTTCAGTTTGGGTACATGAATGTTTACCAACAGCTTGCATCGGGCAACCGGTACCGGCTTATTCATGTTCCAAGAGTTTTTTATTTTCATAATCTTGACCTTCGGAAATCACGTTAAAAAATTATAAAGTAAAAAGTGAAAATGGAATCGCCCGTTAGTATAGCAGTGGGAACAAATAACCTTTTCCCTGTTTTTTTAAAACTTGAATCGCTTTCCGTATTGTTGGTGGGCGCGGGAAATGTAGGTGTGGAGAAGCTTTCGGCTATAGTGACCAACGCTCCACTGACGCGTGTAACTATTGTGGCTCCTGAAATTTCAGATGCTATCCGCAACATGGCCTTAGCTCATCCGAATTTTCGCATTGTTCAAAAAAAATATGATATAACGGATCTTGATAAAATGGATATCGTGATTTCTGCTATAAACAATGCCCTGTTGAGCGAACAGATCACACAGGACGCAAAGAAAAAAGGTTTATTGGTTAATGCTGCAGACAAACCCGAGCTGTGTGATTTCTATCTGGGATCGATTGTAAGAAAGGGAAATCTGAAAATTGCCATCTCCACTAATGGTAAATCGCCTACGATTGCTAAAAGACTTAAAGAGGTGCTCAATGAGGCACTGCCTGATGAGCTTGACGAGGTGCTTGATAATATGCAGGTTATCAGAAACAAACTCAGTGGAAGTTTCGCCGATAAGGTCAGCAGACTTAACGCAATTACCAAAGACCTGGCCTCACAGAATAATACAGATCATAAAAAGGGAGAAAAGAAATGGAAAAACATTGCCACTTATTGTCTCTTCGCTTTTTTCTTTATGTTCCTGGGCCATGCTGTTTTATCTTTTGTTCCCTTTCAGGAAATTCTGGGATCTGTTAAAACCCTTCCTGCCCAGGTAGATCCGATATTTTACTGGATGATCGCTGCAGGTTTTGCTGCACAGCTGGTAGATGGTGCATTAGGAATGGGCTACGGTGTTACCTGTACCACGATTTTATTATCGCTCGGCGTAAACCTTCCTGTGATCAGCGGAAGTATTCATACTGCGGAAATGTTTTCCAGCGGCATGTCGGGCTATAGTCATTACAAGTTTGGCAATGTCAATAAAAAATTATTTAAAGCTTTACTGATCCCTGGAATTATCGGGGCGGTGGCAGGTGCTTACGCATTGTCCAAACTGGGCATGGAATATGCCAATTATATTCGCCCGCTACTTGCCGCATATACCCTTTTTCTGGGCATTAAAATAATCTATGGCGTATTCAAAAAAAGCAAACCACAAAAAGTGAAGCGCGTTGGATGGCTTGCAGGAGCCGGAGGATTTCTGGATTCGTTTGGTGGAGGTGGATGGGGTCCGTTAGTGACGAGTACTTTAATTTCAAAGGGCCGAACACCTAAATATGTGATCGGATCGGTAAGTATTACAGAGTTCTTTGTAACCTTTGCCAGCGCACTTACTTTTTTCACCATGCTGGGAATAAGTCATTGGCAGGTAATCGTGGGATTGATTATTGGAGGAATGATCGCTTCGCCTATTGCAGTCCGGTTAGCAGGTAAACTGCCACTCAAAACAATGTTTATAAGTGTCGGAGCCCTGGTAATTTTCTGGAGCCTGCGGATTTTATTAAAATCCCTGCATATCTTTTAATCGCTGAGCCATTCTTTTATTTCTGCTGAAATTATTTCTGCTTCCACCATGAATCCGTCATGCCCGTAGGCGGAATCTATCGCCACTAATTTTGCCTCAGGAATATGCTGTACTAAAAATTGCTGTTCCACCAGTGGGCAAAGAATATCGCTGTGTATTCCGAAGATCAGCGTTTTTTGATTGATCCTCATGAGTATTTCAGCAAGGCTGATGCTTCTGTTTCTTGCCAGATGGTGGCTGTCCATGGCTTTGGTAAGAATCCAGTAACTGAACGCATTAAACCGGTTGGCGAGTTTATCACCCTGGTATTCCATATAAGAGGAGGCACGAAATAAATCCGTTTTATTAAGATCGGTGTCGGTTTGTTTTTTTACCAGTATACCGTGATTGCGGTAACTGATAAGACCAATAGCACGGGCTGCTTTGAGGCCTTTTTTACCTGCATCAGGAAAGGGTTCATTCCAGCTGCTGTCTGCTTCAATAGCCAGCCTCTGTGCAGTATGAATTGCAATGCCCCAGGCACTTTCTGCTGCTGATGTAGATAATAGAATTAGTTTTTGGGTAACCGTTGGTTCCATAACGCACCACTCCAGGGCCTGGTAACCACCCATGCTCCCACCAATAAGAAGGCTGATGGACTGAATATCCAGATGTTCACGTAAAATAATGTGTGCGTTTACCATATCACGGATGGTAATGATTGGAAAATCTCCGTACCAGGGTTTTTCTGTAACAGGATTTTCACTCAGCGGTCCGGTGGTGCCATAACAGGAGCCGAGAATATTTGCACAGATAATAAAATGTCTGGAAGGATCTATGATGTCTCCTTCTCCAACCATTCCTTTCCACCATAAGGAAGCGTCAGAGTTGGCGGTTAAATGATGGCAGATCCATACTACATTGGTTTTGTCGCGGTTCATCTGTCCATAGGTGTGGTAGGCTATTGTCAGCCCCTCTATGATCAACCCGCTTTCCAGTTCAAAAGCCTTTTTGTGCCTGTATTGCTTCATCTTAATAACTCAAATTCCTGCAAAGTAAAGTGTTGAATATATTACATTTATAAAAAATTTTCAGAAAATGGTAAAGGTTGAGTTAGAAAGGAAGAATGGCGCATTCGGATTTGAGGCAAAAGATGCTTCTGGCCATACGGTTAAGATAGATACCAGCCCTGAAACGGGAGGAGAGAATTTTGGTATCCGCCCTATGCAATTATTGCTGATGGGCCTG
This sequence comes from Chitinophagaceae bacterium, assembly GCA_043753245.1. Lineage (GTDB taxonomy): Bacteria > Bacteroidota > Bacteroidia > Chitinophagales > Chitinophagaceae > Flavitalea. The sequence goes on along the minus strand of JAYUXA010000039.1, from coordinate 2,062 downwards.
GGAGGATGTAGTGGTATCGACGTCCTTTCTATTTTAAAAAAACAAAGGCAGGAGGTGAGGGATCTGAAGATTCATGTAGAGGGCGACAGAGAAGCCGGAACAGAACCTTCTTTATGGAAGGATCTAATCATTACTTTTGAGCTGTTCGGACCTATTGATGAGGATAAAGCGGCCAAGGCATGCGCCCTGTCAATGGAAAAATACTGTTCGGTAGCCGCTACACTCCGGCAATCCGGCTCTGACATCAAATGGAAAGTAATTGTGAACCGTTAATCTGAATTTTAATGTCGCTCCACCCGATAACAAAAGCAATACGTACCCAGATCGCCCGGACCAGTGAGATGGAGCATTCATCGCCCCTGTTCCTCACTAGCAGCTTCGTATTTGATAATGCCGAAGATATGCGCGCAGCGTTCGCTGACGAAACAGATGATAATATTTACAGCCGGTTCAGTAACCCGGGCGTGAAAGAACTGGTAGACCGCGTATGCGCACTCGAAGGCGCGGAAGATGGATTTGCTACCGCTTCAGGAATGAGTGCGGTATTCGCTTCCTTTATGGCACTGCTTAAAGCGGGTGACCACCTGGTCTCTTTTAATTCTATTTTTGGAAGTACCCATGCCGTTATCACTAAAATTTTACCTCGTTTTGGTATAGAAACCACCTATATCAGCGCTACTGACACCGATTCCTGGGAGGCTGCAATACGCTCCAATACCAAAATGATCTTCCTGGAAACACCTACCAATCCGGGATTGGAAATCATTGACATAAAAAAGGTTTCTGAACTGGCTAAAAAACACAATATCATTCTGAACGTAGACAACTGCTTTGCCACGCCTGTAGGTCAGCGGCCTATTGAATTTGGCGCAGATCTGGTGATCCATTCTGCAACTAAATGGATGGATGGTCAGGGAAGAGTTTTGGGTGGAGTGGTAGTCGGGAAATCAGAACTGATCTACGACATTTATTTGTTCTGCCGCAGTACAGGACCCGCATTATCCCCTTTTAACGCGTGGGTGCTTAGTAAGAGCCTTGAAACCTTAGATGTCCGTATGGAAAGACATGCTTCAAATGCTCTATTTATCGCTCAGGCATTGGAAAATCATCCTAAAATTGCATCCCTGAGATATCCCTGGCTTCCCAGTCATCCGCAACATGAAATAGCTAAAAAGCAAATGCTATCCGGGGGTGGAATTGTTTGTTTCGATCTTAAAGGTGGATTGGAAAGCGGGATACGATTTTTAAATAATCTGGAATTATTGTCTCTCACGGCAAATCTGGGAGATACCCGAAGCATCGCTTCTCATCCCTCCAGTACAACACATGCCAAATTATCAGAGGCAGAAAGAATCGAGCTTAGTATTACCCCCGGGCTGATCAGGTTATCCGTGGGACTGGAATACAGGGATGATATCCTTAACGATATATTGCAGAGTCTTGATAAAAGCTGAAGGTGGCAGGCTGGTTCTTAATTCATAAGGTTTAGGTTGATGAAGTGCTGTCCTTACCGGGTAGTAATATATATCTTCTATTTTGAGTTTTACCAGTATCATCCTGTTAACCGCTTCTTGTTTATCGGGATCTGATAATCCGATCACATTGTTAATTTCTTCCGGATCATTAATTATACTTGCTTTTCCTAATAGATGTAAATAGAAACTTTTTCCCTTTTTATAAAAGTCCAGGCGAGATAAAAAAGATTTTGAAAATTCATTAACATGCTGCGAAGGTCTGCTGATAAAAAACCAAACCTGTCCTACCTCATCCACATGAAGCACATTGGTGAGGGAAGTGGGAAGTTTTAATACTGCCCCGCTCAGGTCGAAAAATAACGCCTGTTTCAACTCCATGATCTTTTCCTGCAAGAATGCCACTTTAGGCCTGGTCAACAAGTTTTTCATTATTATAGATAGTTCAAAACTGATACCAGTGCCTGTTTAACGATTACTGACTGCTATTCCCGGCTGTGTGCCTGGTTCGAGGAATAAGCTCCACATCTTCCGGATAATCGAATACAGATTCATGGCATATTAATTTTATTATAAAGAATATCCTTAAA
>JAYUXA010000038.1:0-4577 GCA_043753245.1 Chitinophagaceae bacterium | reverse complement strand
ACCCATGTTTCACTTCCGGATGGTGCATCAGATAATGAGCGAGGTCCATGATCACTGCAACACCGGCCTTGTCATCTGCGCCAAGTAAGGTGGTGCCGGAAGCAGTGATGATATCATCTCCTGCCCGTTCTTTTAAATAGGGATGAGCTGCAGTGGTAATGATCTGGGAATTGTCATCTGGCAATACGATATCGCTTCCGTCATATTGGTAGTGCACGATGGGTTTTACATTAAATCCGGTGCAATCGGGCGAAGTGTCTACATGTGCACAAAAACAGATTACCGGCACTATTTTATCAGTTGTAGAAGAGATGGTGGCGTATACATAACCGGAAGGATCAAGATGCGCATCGGAGAGGCCCATTTCCAGCAATTCATCTACCAGAATCCTGCTCAGGTCTTTTTGTTTTTCGGTAGATGGCTGAGAACCGGACAGGGGATCACTTTGTGTATCGATGGTCACATATTTCAAAAAACGGTTTGCTACCGTATATTCATAATTATCCAGCATGTATTGTATAATTTCGGGCAAGATAAAAATTCTATGTCATTACGCAGCAGACCAGTATACCCTTTTATTAAAAGCGGATGGATAAGAGCATTGCTGCTTTTTACGGTGTATTTATTGGCGGCACTGCTGGCTGGTGTGCTGCTAAACTGGTATAATACCACCATGACGGATAAGGAGAGACCGTCCGGTAACCTGCTAACTTACCTTTGGATTATTTTTTCTTCGGTAGTTTCACTTGTACTTGTGTATGTTTTCAGGAAGTGTATAGATAGAAAACCCTTTAAAACGATTGGCTTTCAAACAGAATATTTTTCCCCTTTGGGATGGGTTGGCTTTTTTGCCGGAATCTTTCTGGCTTGTGCAGGAGGCTGGGTACTCTATGCATTAGGGGGCCTACAGTGGGAGAGCATTTCTTTTTCAGAGGAGCTCTTTTCTGGCATACTGGTCATGATGCTGGTCGCTTTTTCGGAAGAACTGGTATTCAGGGGATATATTTTGCGTAATCTGATGAAATCCTTTAATAAATGGATTTCCCTGATCATCAGCGCACTGCTTTTTACACTGGTGCATCTTACCAACCCGGGTATTCCGGTGATCGGGATCATTAATATAGTATTGGGAGGATTGTTGCTGGGTCTGGCTTTCATAGTTAGTAAAAATCTATGGATGCCGGTGATGTTTCATTTCACATGGAACTTTTTCCAGGGTCCGGTATTGGGTTTCCCCGTAAGCGGTTTGTTGTTTAAACCTGTACTAAGTACTACCTTAACTGCAACAGACTGGATTACCGGTGGAAATTTCGGATTTGAAGGATCGATCATTTGTACGATGCTGCTCCTTATCAGTTGCGGGACATTTTTCTTTGCAGTAAAAAAAATCATTTAAATTTTTTTGCTACCGGATCTTTTTCAAAAATGATTTGTCTTTGAGGAATGGATAGTTTACCAAAAATATCAGGCATGATATAAATGAGGTTCTCCGAAGAATTATACGCTACATCAATATATTTCCAGGTTAGTCCGTTGTCTTTCGATTGTCCGACCATGTAAGAAATAATTTCTGCCTTTCTTCCATCTATAAACGTTTCGCGGATTTTCTTTAAGATACACTGCCACTCAGCCAACTCATTTACCATCTGCAGGAGTTCAAGTTTTTCTTTTTTTTCTGCAATATTTGCAGCATTAATTTTTCCTGACCTTTCAATAAACTTCTGGTATCCCTGTTTTCCGCCATAGTAGCGCACGATACCAGGGTAGCTCAATGCTACATATTCGTCCTGATGTCCCTCACGGATTGCATTATTAAGGCTGTCCGCAAATAGTATTGCCTGTTGGCTTGCGAAAGGAGAACTGGATTGGGCATGGGCAAAGTTGCCTACCCAGCACAGCGCTGAAAGTATTAAACCTCTTTTTAAGGCCTTCACAGGGATCATAGTAGCCTCAAAATAAAACAAATCTTCCTTCTATGCAAGGGGTGCGAAAATTTGCTGATACCATTACCCGGTTATGGCATAATAATTCTTGAACTTCCTTCAATATGCATCAGTTCCAGATCGAATATAAGTTCCTGGCCGGCAAGGGGATGATTCGCATCCAGTACTACGGTTTCCTCACCTACTTCCACAACCAGCACAGGGATAACCTGTCCTGATCCATTGGTCATATTAAGTTGCATTCCTTCTTCAGGCTTCATGTCTGCAGGAAAGTTTTCTTTTGGAAATTCGATCACCATGCTCTCATCTTTTGGTCCATAAGCATCATGAACGGGTATTTGTACCGTTTTTTTCTCGCCGAGCGCCATTCCTGTTACTCCATCATCAAAACCTTTGATCACCTGCCCGGTGCCAACTTTAAACTCCAGCGGCTCTCTTCCGGAAGAACTGTCGAATGTGGAACCATCTGTTAACCGTCCATGATAATGTACTTTAACGGTGTCACCGGATTTTACTTGTTGCATGTAATTTTATATTATATTGATATAAAGAATGGAGGTAAAAATAAGCGTTTCCACTATTTTTATCTCATTTACCATAAGTTACCGGTCATGTATAAGTTTATCTTTTTGTTTTCCATTTCCTCTTCTTACTGTTTTATCGGCTGCGGACAGCATATCCACACGGCATCGAATCAAAATATTCCCTCAAAAATCATTCCTGCTGCGGAGCGTCTGCCTCAATACCTTCCTCTGCTTAAAAACAAAAGAGTGGCAGTGTTTGCAAATAATACAAGTATGGTTCAAAATATGCACCTGGTAGACACGCTGATAAAAGCGAAGGTGGATATTAAAAAGATATTTGCCCCGGAGCATGGATTTCGTGGAACCGCTGATGCCGGTGAAAAAGTATCCGGATCAATGGATTTAAAAACGGGCACTCCCATTATTTCTTTATATGGGAAAAAAAGGAAACCTTCCCGCGAAGACCTGGCAGATGTCGACGTTATTTTATTTGATATACAGGATGTCGGAGTTCGTTTTTACACCTATATCTCCTCGTTGCAGGACCTCATGGAAGCTGCCATTGATAATAATAAACCACTGATCATTCTGGACCGGCCGAATCCAAATGGTTTTTATGTGGATGGACCGGTATTACAGCCCCGGTTCCGGTCATTTTTGGGAATGCAGAAAATTCCTGTTGTTTATGGAATGACCATAGGTGAATATGCCAAAATGCTGCTGGGAGAAAAATGGTTGGACAGCACACTTATAAAAAAACCGGGATTTGTGCTGACTGTTATTCCCTGCGCCAACTATTCACATAAAAGCCTTTATAGCCTGCCGGAAAAACCATCTCCTAATTTGCCTGATATGGTGTCCGTTTACCTGTACCCATCAACGTGTTTTTTTGAAGGCACTATTCTGAATGAAGGCCGTGGCACAGACCGTCCTTTTCAGCTGTTCGGGCATCCTTCTCTCCCCGACTCCATGTATGCCTATACACCCACAAGCCGGCCAGGGGCAAAAACCCCTAAGTTGCTCAATCAGCGGTGTTATGGATGGGACCTCGGAGGTACGAAAGAAAATGCGTTATCAATAATAAATGGAAGGATACAGCTGAAATGGCTGATCGAAGCTTTTGCATTAGTTCCCCATAAGGATAGTTTTTTTATCAACAATGGCCGGACATTTAATTTTCTTGCAGGAAATGATCTGCTGATCCGGCAAATAAAAAACGGAGTAAAGGAAGAGGAGATCAGAAAAAGCTGGAAGCCGGAGCTGGATAAATTTAAGAAGATAAGAAAAAAATATTTGCTTTATAAAGATTATGAATAAACCACGGATCATTTTTATGGGCACACCTGAATTTGCAGTGTCCACCCTGGATGCAATCCTGCAGGCAGGACACCATGTTGTTGCCGTTATCACCGCAGCAGATAAACCCGCAGGAAGAGGAATGAAGCTGACGATGAGCGCTGTTAAGAATTATGCGGTCAGTCATCATTTACCTGTGCTTCAGCCGGAAAAATTAAAAAACCCTGAATTCCTGGAAGCGTTGAAGCAGTATAAAGCCGATTTGCAGGTGGTGGTTGCGTTTCGCATGCTTCCTGAACTGGTCTGGAGCATGCCGCCAATGGGCACCATCAATGTTCATGCTTCCCTGCTGCCTCAATACCGGGGTGCGGCTCCAATAAACTGGGCGATCATTAATGGTGAACGAATTTCGGGCGTTACTACCTTTAAATTGTCGCAGGAGATAGATACCGGCAATATTTTATTACAGCAACAAGTGGAGATCGGTGAAGACGAAACTGCTGGCGAGCTGTACGATAAATTAAAAACAACAGGCGCACAACTTGCGGTAAAAACGATTGAAGGTCTGATGGAAGGAATTATTAAGGAACAGCCACAAAACAGCCTGGGCAGCGTAGAGAAAAGCAGGGCTGCACATGCCCCAAAAATTTACACGGAAACATGTAATATCAACTGGGGCAATAACGCGAACGATATCTATAATTTAATACGCGGCTTATGTCCATTTCCCGGGGCGTTTACCCGACTGCAGGACAAATTGTTAAAAATATACAAGGTGAAAAAAGAGATCCTCCCTCATTCGGTGTTACCAGGG
>JAYUXA010000037.1:0-4579 GCA_043753245.1 Chitinophagaceae bacterium | reverse complement strand
TTAAATGGCTAACAATGCATTTTTAATTACTGCTGCCTTTAGCAGACATTCGGCGTACTCTTCCTCGGGGTTGCTGGCAAAAGTGATAGCCGAGCCTGTCTGAAAAGAAAGATAGTTTTCGGTATCGTTGTACAATACACTTCTGATCACTACATTCAGGTCAAAATCACCTTCAGGTGTAAAATACCCTATCGAACCGGAGAACAGGCCGCGCCTCGTCCGTTCATAATGCTCTATCAGCTGCATAACTTTTTTCTTTGGCGCACCCGTCATGGAGCCCATAGGAAAACTTGCTCTGATCGCTTCGGAAACCGTAACTTCTTCCCTAAGTTCGCCGCTTATGGTGGAGATCATCTGGTACACCTGCGGGAACGCATATACTGCACATAACTCATCTACCTTAACGGATCCTTTTTTACATATTCGGGAAAGATCGTTACGTACAAGATCAACGATCATAATGTTTTCAGCACGTTCTTTTGCATTGCCCATTAATTGTGTAATACCATTCTGATCCTGTTCTTTTGATCGTTTTAACGTTCCTTTGATAGGCTGAGAAAGAATGCGCCTGCCTTCTTTTTTTAGATACCGCTCGGGGCTGAGGCAAAGGAGGTATTTATCATCCGTTTTATAAAAAGCAGAAAAAGGATTAGGTGAAGAAGCACTAAGCAACCGGTATATCTGCAGGGGATCTATCACTGCGTTTTCCGCATAAAATTCCTGGCAGAAATTAATCTCGTAACAATCGCCCTTCGATAGGTGTTGCTGCAAATGCTCAATTACAGCGATATATTCTTCCTTCGTATACCGGTTACTGATAGCCACCGGCCCGGGAGTGGAAGGAACAGAGGAAACGGAAATACGGGTGATGTCATTAAAAATCGATTCATGTGTATTTCCTTCCGCGCCAACAATTAATTCCGTTGTGGTAAGCTTTACTATTATTTCAGGAATAAAGAAATAAAGGTCAGGAAAATGCAGCCCGTCCCTGTGAGTGGATACAAGATCTTCTATCTCATTCTTTAAGTCATATCCCAGATGGCCAAAGACCCAGTCCTGAGCATCATCATAAAATTCCTGGAAGCACAGCAGGGCATTGCCGGCATTAAGGGACAGGGATTTTTTGGATCCTGCGGCAAGCAGACATTCTATACTGCCAGAAGAGAAAGTATATTGATGGTTATCCAGAAAACAGCAGATGTTGAACCGGTTAGCCCAGCTCAACATCTGTTGTTTGGTAAGCTGAAGATCAGCTATAGGAAAAGAGATAAATGTTCTTATCAAGGGGTTTTAATAATCGTCATCTTCTTCGTCTCCGGTAGAATCGTTGAACATATCCATTTCTTTAAAATCCTCATCCATCGAAAGGTCATCTTCGTTGCCTTTGCCTGCTTTTTTACCTGGCGCACTGCCACCACCTGTGGCTTTCTTACCTTTTGATTTGGGTAGATCAAATTCTTCAAAGTCGGGGTCCCAGGAATCATCTTCTTCCGGTTTTTCCCAATCGTCTGCTTCTTCGCTTACATCATCGTCCTCATCCTCTTCTTTAGAAGCTCCTTTAGCGGATTTTTTCGCTGCTGGTTTGGTTTCTTCCATATCCTCGTCATCGTCCTCCAAATCATCTTCTTCCTGTTTCTTTGGTTTGGAAACAGCTTTTTTAGGAATTTCTTTAGAAGGCTTTGGTTCAGATTTACCTGCGGATTTTTTTGCTGCCATACTCTGGTGATATTGTAGTGTAAAATTTCAGCGAAGTTTTTGATCCGCCAAACTTTTTGAGCTATTTTTTTACTGCACTCTAATTAATTGATCTCTGCCCGGGCCGTTTGAAATATAATGCACATTTACCCCAAGGTATTCATTAATAAAATCTACGTATGATTTCATTTCTGAAGGCAACATTTCAGGCGATTTAATCTGTGTGCTATCCATGTTCCATCCTTTAAACGCATGAAGTACCGGTTCTATTTCAACCCGGGTCATTTGAAAAGGCACTTCACTGGTATTTTCACCGTTTATATGGTAGCTGGTTGCAATTTTAAGTTCATTAAATGAATCCAGTACATCCGCCTTTGTCATGATCAGTTTGGTTACTCCGTTTACCATGCAGGCATATTTCAATGCAACCAGGTCAATCCATCCGCAACGCCGCGGGCGGCCTGTAGTGGCGCCAAATTCCTGTCCTATTTTTCTCAGTGCATCACCAGAGGTATCGAACAGTTCGGTGGGAAATGGCCCACTTCCTACTCTTGTGCAATATGCTTTGGTTACACCCATCACGTCTCTGATCTTTTGGGGAGCGATTCCCAGCCCTGTACATACTCCTCCTGAAATCGTATTGGAAGAAGTAACAAAGGGGAAGGTGCCGAAATCGACATCGAGCATGGAGCCTTGAGCACCTTCTGCCAGCACTTTTTTGCCCTGGCTTATCTTATCGTTTATAAAATACTCGCCATTGACTATTTTAAACTGACGCATGAAGTCCATGGCTTCCAGAAATTCTTCTTCCCATGCCGAAATATCTTCGTGGAAGTTCATGCTGTCCAGCAGTTTCTGGTGTTTCAGCCGGAGCTTAATATACTGGGAGGTAAAGTTCTTGTCCAGCAGGTCGCCAACCCGGATACCGTTTCTGCCTGTTTTGTCCATGTAGGCAGGGCCGATCCCTTTTAATGTGGATCCGATCTTTTCATTGCCCTTTGTGATCTCGGAAGCCTTATCCAGTGCGCGGTGTGTGGGAAGGATCACATGTGTGCGTTGAGAAATATAAAGGTTCTTTCTAAAATCGGCCACAAAGGGTTTTACGGTTTCGCATTCTCTTTTAAGCGTTACAGGATCAAGCACCACACCGTTGCCGATCAGGTTGATCTTGTCTTCATGAAATATTCCCGAAGGGATCTGGTGTAAAACAATCTTTTTATCGTTTACATAGAGCGTATGTCCGGCATTTGGTCCACCCTGAAAGCGGGCTATAATATCGTATCCCGGAGCGAAATAATCTACAATTTTTCCTTTCCCTTCATCGCCCCATTGAAGGCCTAGTATAACATCAACCATTTATATCGTTTTTGCAAAAGCAGCAAAAGTATGCAAAGTGGACTACATTTATTCTACTGTTTCCGTATCGTAGCGGTCTACTGTTTCAATCCCGGGGAGTTTTTTTAAAAGGTCTACCAGTTCATCGAGTTCGTCTTTATCATGCACATAGATCTTTACGTTTCCATAGAACAATCCGTCTTTCGCCTCAATGGTCATGGCGTTGATATTGATCCTCAGTTCACCGGAGATCAGGTTGGTGATTTTATGGATCACCCCTACATCGTCCAGTCCTACGATTTTCAGACCGGTGAGGAAGGAAATTTCTTTATTCCGGGCCCATTTCGTCTTTACCACCCGGTGTCCGTAGTTGGCCATCAGTTTCGCGGCGTTGGGGCAATTGGTACGGTGAATGGTCAGGCCTTTTCCTGTGGTCACAAACCCAAAAACGTCATCACCGGGGATAGGCTTGCAGCAATTAGCGAGGTGATACATGATGCGGTCGCTGCTTTCCCCGAAAATAATCAGTTCTGCATCCTTTTTAGGAGCGGTATCCGGCCTATGTTCCACCGGTAGTTTAATCACCCTTGGCGGGTCGAGCCGGTCGCCCAGCAGGTGAAATTCAGCCAGTTCTTTCAGGTCAATCGTTTTGATCGCCACCTGATAGAAGAGATCCAGAGAAGAATTCAGCTTGTAAAAGGTGCTGATCGTTTCTATATTATGCTGGTTGAATGCAGCTCCCAGGCTTTCCAGCTTACGCTGCATAATATATTTTCCTTCGTCGGCGATTTTTCGTTTTTCTTCTTTGAGGGAGTCTTTAATTTTATTCTTAGCCTTAGCGGTCACTACCAGCTTAAGCCAGTCTTCGTTGGGCTTTTGCTTACCGGACGTGATGATCTCCACCTGGTCGCCGCTTCTCAGTTTATGACTGATGGGGACCAGTTTATGATTTATTTTAGCTCCTATGCACCGTGAGCCAACTGCACTGTGGATTGCAAAGGCGAAATCCAGCGCGGAAGAGCCAACGGGCAGCATTTTCACATCGCCTTTTGGGGTGTATACATATATTTCTTCGGAGAGAAAGCTGGTTTTAAAATCCTGGAGGAAATCCACCGAATCGGAATCCTGGCTGTGCAACAATTCTCTGATCTGCTGGAACCATTTATCAAATCGGTTCTCATCGTTTCCGCCTTCTTTATATTTCCAATGGGCGGCGAGGCCTTTCTCCGCAATTTCATTCATGCGTTTGGTCCGGATCTGCACTTCCACCCATTTACCCTGCGGGCCCATAACAGTGGTATGCAAGGCCTCGTATCCGTTTGATTTTGGATTGCTGAGCCAGTCGCGCAGACGTTCAGGCGAAGGATTGTATTCATCGGTAACAAAAGAATAGACTTTCCAGCAGTCTTCTTTTTCTCTTTCAGGAGGGGAATTGAGAATTACGCGGATAGCAAAAAGATCATATACCTCCTCAAACTCCACGCCTTTTTTGGCGATTTTATTCCAGATGGAATGGATGCTTTTAGGCCTTCCGTATATCTCGAAATCG
>JAYUXA010000036.1:0-4580 GCA_043753245.1 Chitinophagaceae bacterium | reverse complement strand
AATCGAGCATGGTCAACCGTCTGCTGCCTTTTATTTGTCAACACCTGGTGATAGTGCTTAAAGCCGATAAAATTGTTGCTACCATGCACGATGCCTATAATCAGGTAAACACGGCAAAAGAGGGATATGGATTATTTATTGCGGGTCCTTCCAAAACTGCAGATATAGAGCAGTCGCTGGTGATCGGTGCGCACGGTGCCCGCAGCTTAAAGGTTTTTCTTATTCAGTAAATCTGCTATTCCAAAACAGCATCCTATCCGGAAACACTGATTGAAAATTTAATCAATACATTTGCTAAATTAATTAGTGTAGTTATTATGCCGGTATTTATCGCTTCGCTCAATTCAGGAAGTAATGGAAATTGTTACTATGTCGGGAACGAACAAGAGGCCATACTGGTGGATATCGGAATATCCTGCCGTGAAGTAGAAAAGCGTATGCAAAGGCTGGGTTTGGACATGCAAAGGGTGCAGGCCATTTTTATCTCTCATGAACATAATGATCACATTTCCGGACTTGCCGTCACTGCAAATAAATATAATTTACCGGTATATATGACCAACCAGACGTTCCGGAAGTGTGGTATAAAATTACGCGAGGAAACGGTGGTATCTTTTAATGCAGTACATCCTGTTAGCATTGGCCAGCTCTCCGTAAAAGCATTTCCAAAATCACATGATGCCTGTGATCCGCACAGTTTCCTGGTAAGTTCTGTTTCCGGTGTAAGTGTGGGCATATTTACTGACATCGGCCAACCCTGCACGGAATTGATTTATCACTTTAAAAAATGCCATGCTGCTTTTCTGGAATCCAATTATGAAGAGGAAATGCTGATGAATGGAAAATATCCCTATTATCTCAAGAACCGCATCCGGGGTGGATTAGGGCATTTATCCAATGCACAGGCCCTTGAGTTGTTTACCGGGCACCGTCCTGCATTTATGACCCATTTATTTTTGGCGCATTTATCTAAGGATAATAATTGTCCGAAGCTGGTTGAAGAGATGTTTAATCTGCATGCTTCGGGAACTCAGATCATTATTGCTTCGCGGTACAAGGAAACACCTGTGTTTGAAATCAAACCGGCCTGTTCCGGCTTTTCTTACAAAGTATTAACTGCTCAGGTGCCAACGCAGATGTCTTTATTTTAATGGATAGAAGAAGTTTATCTGCTATTATTCTTGCGTATCGTATCCCAGTATTCACTTCCATAACCTACTAAAATTTCTTCCCCGGCAAGGATATCCCGAATTGCTTTGATGTAGACCCTGCCATCGATCTGAATAAATTCGCAATTGTTAGAAAGCCCTTTTACCACAAATAAACCTGCTGCATCATTAACGTAACGTGCATAAGATTCGGGATGATCTTTTGCATTGATCACATGGTCATCATCCACAACATAGAGATAGAAATTCTCCCAATCTGCTTTTACGTTATTCCACGTAGTCCATTCACCAGTATACTCTACCAGCAGATCTCCTTTATTTATGGGTTCAGCGGTAAATAAACCACTGCCTGCATTGGGTATCCCGGAAAGCCTGACTGATAAATTCATGTTTTCGATGCAGCATGTAATGTAAAGAATCATACATTCACATTCCTAATTTGTAACAAATGAAAATATCGTTCCACGGCGCAGCCCGCACTGTCACCGGATCTAAGCATCTTCTCCAGGTTAACGGAAAAAAAATATTACTGGATTGTGGTATGTTTCAGGGAATGGGAAAAGAAACAATCGCCCTAAACAGCCATTGGGGTTTTGATCCAAAGGAAATTAATTATGTAATTATTTCTCATGCACATATTGACCATATAGGTTTGCTTCCGAAGCTTGTCAGAGATGGATATACAGGTAAGATCATTTGTACTCCTGCAACTGCAAGTCTGGCTAAATTCCTTTTGATGGACTCGGCCCGGATTCAGGAATCGGATATTAAGTTTGTAAACCGCCAGCGGGATAAACAAGGAAGGGAACATGTTGAACCACTTTATTCGGAAGATGATGCCGCCCGGGTAATCCCATTGTTGGAAACTGTTTCTTACGGACAATACCATAAGGTGGATGAAGGCATTGAATTATTATACACCGATTGCGGACATATCATTGGCTCTGCAGCCATCAATCTCCGGTTAAAAGAAAATGGAAAAGAAATTAAACTTTCTTTCAGTGGCGACCTTGGCCGTTATAAAGACATGATCCTTCGTTCGCCACAAGTGTTTCCTGAGGCTGATTATGTGATACTGGAATCCACTTATGGAAACAAGATTCATGAACCGGTAGCTTCCTCCAGCAACAAATTGTTGCAGCAGATCCAGCATACTTGTCTGGAAAAAAGGGGCAAGCTGATCATTCCGGCTTTTAGCCTGGGCCGGACACAGGAAATCCTGTATATGCTTAATCGTATGGAGATAGAAAATAGATTGCCGGCTTTGGACTATTATGTAGATAGTCCTCTTTCCATAAATATTACGGACACGGTAAAAAAATATCCGGATTATTTCAACAATGAAGTGCAGGATATGCTTAAAAAAGATATGGATGTATTCTCTTTCAAGGGACTGCAGTATATCGGTTCTGTCGAAGAATCCAAGGCCTTGAATACTTTAGAAGAGCCCTGCGTCATCATTTCCTCCTCGGGTATGGCGGAGGCCGGGCGGGTTAAACATCATATTGCAAACAATGTAGGGGACCCTAAAAATACAGTAATGATGACAGGGTACTGCGAACCGGATTCACTCGGAGGAAGGTTAAAGACACATCCCCAGGAAGTGAATATTTTTGGAAAAAAGTTCATTGTCCGCGCAGAAATTGCTGAAATAAACAGCCTTAGTGCCCATGGCGATTATAACGATCTGCTGCATTGGTTATCCTGTGAACAAAAAGACAAACTGCTCAAGTTGTTTCTTGTTCATGGAGAATATGATGTCCAGCAGGAATTTCGGGAGAAATTACTGATGGAAGGTTACCACGATATTATTATCCCGGCCATGCATGAACAAACAGAAGTTAATTAATACCCAGCAGCTCCACGTCAAAAATCAGCGCACTGTTCGCACCGATCTGAGCGCTCACCTGGCGGTCGCCATATCCTAAAGAGGAAGGAATGAAAAAGCGCCACTTGCTGCCTACAGACATCAGCTGAAGGCCTTCTGTCCATCCTTTTATGACCATATTCAAAGGAAATGAAGCAGGTTGATTGCGCTGAACGGAACTGTCAAAAACGGTTCCATCTATGAGTGTGCCATGGTAGTGGCAGGTAACTTTATCTGTGGCGGATGGTTTAGCTCCGGATCCTTCTGTTAAAACCTGGTATTGCAATCCGCTCGGAAGGGTAGTTACCTGGGGGTTACTGGCATTGGATTGCAGGAAATCCTCACCGGCTTTCAGGTTTACGGAAGCTTTTTCGTTTTTCTGCTGGAACAATTTATCTGTGATACCCATATGTGTTGTTATAGCAGCGAATTTCGCATATTTATCTGAGATATCCTCAGACTGGTTTCCGGGTTTTCCAAAGTAACCGCTGGAACTACCATTGCTAACTTTAAGAAGGACAATGAGGATTGCATAGAAAGAGCAGCAATACCGGTGGAACTACCATTGCTAACTTTAAAGTCCGGATATTTACCGGTATGGAAAAAAGAGGATTGGTAATTGACAGTATCAATGTATTGCTGGAAGAATGTATTTTAGCATACCCGGTATCTTCATTTGTGATCAGCTTATATAAACAGTATGGTTTAAGAGGCAGTCTCAGTAAAAAACAATTGCAGGGATTGTATGAGAAAGCTGCAAAGATCCAGGACCTTCCCCCAGGCAAATTAGCAGCAGTTGAAGCAATAATTAAACGAATGCCTACCAGGAATAAGACTCCGCTTCCTCCGGCACGTCCGCTATATGAAAAAGACAACCAGTTCGATGAGTGGATTAAAATAGTATTGTCTAAGTATCCCGCTCATAAAAGAGTTCTGTTTTTGAAATCCAAATATGAAAACAATGAACCATTTTCTCCTGCCGAATCGGATGATCTTAAAAGGCTGGCCAAATCGATGGATAAAAAATAACTGTTTGTGGAAGTGATAGGTTCTGGAAGTAATTTTCCGGAAGTTCCGGATACATTTGCTATTGACTAAAGATAAAAAAAAGTTCCCCCGTAGAAACAGGGGAACCAATGGTATTAAACCATTAAACCTTATCCTATGAAAAAGTAAAATTATAAATAAATTCTTATTATTAATAATTTAATTATGGTCTTTAACAAAAATAGTAGCCTACATTCTGCTGTTCCTCTGAAGATTTGATTATTATCAACTCCGGATTCCACTTCATCAATTTATACAAACGTTTGCATTACAAATCATTTTCATATTAATGCTGGCTTGTTCATTCCTAACTTTTTCTTAACCCTTGTGAAACGGGGGTTAAACATGCGTTGAAGCGGAGAATGCTGAACTAATTGAAACAACTTTACAGTACACAATTATTCAACATAAAAAAACAAAATGAAAAAGTTATTATTCGTCACATAGATGTTCACCGCATTTGCAGCAATAAGCATGGCCAATACCACTTTAACCCC